>NZ_JBSFBM010000319.1:0-7707 GCF_053592955.1 Micromonospora sp. NPDC002411
GCGAACGGCAGGAGGTTCGGTGAGTGCGAGGAGTGAGCCGGGGTTGCGAGCCCCGCAGTCGCGAACGGCAGGAGGTTCGGTGAGTGCGAGCAGTGAGCAGTTGCGTGATCGGATCGCTGTGGAGTTGGCCCGTGCCCGCTCCCGTACGTCGTTGTTGACCGAGGTGGTGGACGACGGTGAGCTGATGCGTCAGCACTCGCCTCTGATGTCGCCGCTGGTCTGGGACCTCGCCCACGTGGGTAACCAGGAGGAGCTGTGGCTGGTCCGCGACGTCGGCGGGCGTGAGCCGGTGCGGTGTGACATCGACGATTTGTACGACGCGTTCAAGCAGCCGCGTCGGGACCGTCCGGCGTTGCCTCTGTTGGCGCCCGCCGAGGCGCGTGCCTACCTGGGCACGGTGCGGGACAAGGTGCACGACCTGCTCGACACGGTGGCGTTCGGCGAGCGGCCGCTGGTCGCCGACGGGTTCGCCTTCGGCATGATCGTGCAGCACGAGCAGCAGCACGACGAGACGATGCTCGCCACCCACCAACTGCGCGCGGGGTCGGCGGTGCTGCACGCCCCGTCGCCGCCCGAGCCGTCGGTGCGGGTCGGCGGGGAGGTGCTGGTGCCGGCGGGGGAGTTCACGATGGGCACCGACACCGACCCGTGGGCGTTGGACAACGAACGTCCCGCGCATCGTGTCGACCTCCCGGCGTACGTCATCGACGCGGCCCCGGTCACCAACGGGGAGTACGAGGCCTTCATCGCCGACGGCGGTTACGACGATCAGCGGTGGTGGAGTCCGCAGGGGTGGGCGCATCGGCTTCGGGAGGGCCTGGCGGCGCCGATGCACTGGCGTCGTGACGGCGACGAGTGGTCGTACCGGCGTTTCGGCCGGTGGGATCGGGTGCGCGGGGACGAGCCGGTGGTGCACGTGTGCTTCTACGAGGCGCAGGCGTACGCGGCGTGGGCCGGTAAGCGGCTGCCGACCGAGGCGGAGTGGGAGAAGGCGGCCCGGTGGGATCCGTCGACGGGACGGTCGCGGCGGTATCCGTGGGGCGACGAGGACCCGACCGAGGCGCACGCCAACCTGGATCAGCGGCATCTGTGGCCGGCGCCGGTGGGCGCGTACCCGGCCGGTGTGTCGCCGTTGGGTGTGCACCAGCTCATCGGTGACGTCTGGGAGTGGACGTCGAGCGCGTTCGGCGGGCATCCGGGCTTCACCGCGTTTCCCTACCGCGAATACTCGGAGGTCTTCTTCGGCGACGACTACCGGGTGTTGCGTGGTGGTTCGTTCGGCACCGACCGTTCGGCGTGCCGGGGCACCTTCCGTAACTGGGACTATCCGATCCGCCGGCAGATCTTCAGCGGTTTCCGCTGTGCCCGCGACGCTCGACCGGACGAGTCGTACCGGTGATCGGCGCTCCGGTGGGCAGGGCGCGCTGATGTGTCGTCACCTGGTCTACCTGGGGCCGCCGGTCACCCTGGCCGAGGTGCTGTTCGACCCGCCGCACTCGTTGGTGCGGCAGTCCTGGGCGCCTCGGGACATGCGCGGCGGCGGCACCATCAACGCCGACGGGTTCGGCGTCGGCTGGTACCCGGGCGAGGGTGAGCCGGTGCGTTATCGGCGGGCGCAGCCGATCTGGAGCGACCCGACCATCGCCCAACTGGCGGCGGTGACCCGCGCCGGGGCGGTGCTCGCGGCGGTGCGGTCGGCCACTGTCGGGATGGCGGTGCTCGACGGCGCCGCCGCGCCCTTCGCCGAGGGGCGGTGGCTGTTCAGCCACAACGGTGTGGTCCGCGGCTGGCCGGACGCGGTGGTGCCGCTCGCCGCCGGTCTGCCGGTTCGTGACCTGCTCACGTTGGACGCCGCCACCGACTCGGCGTTGCTATGGGCGTTGGTGCGGCATCGGCTGCGCGCCGGGGACGACCCGGCGGACGCGGTCGGGCGGACGGTGGCCGACGTCGCCGCGGCCGCCCCCGGGTCGCGGCTGAACCTGCTGCTCACCGACGGCCGGCGGGCGGTGGCGAGCGTGGCCGGGCATGCGTTGTCGGTACGCGAGTCGCCCGGTGCGGTGCTGCTCGCCTCCGAGCCGCACGACGACGGCCCCGGGTGGCGGGCGGTGCCGGAGGGGCACCTGGTCCTTGCCACCGCCGACGGGGTGCGGGTACGTCCACTTCCGACCCGGTGAGCAGCGCCGGGCGGCACGCGATTGTCGATCGAGCAGAGGGGCGAGTTGATGACGGCGGAACCGCTGGAGGTCTACCTCGAAGAGCGCGATCTGGAGCGTGGTCTGCGCGACGACGTTCGGGCCGGGCTGAGCGCCGCGCAGAAGTGGCTGCCGCCGAAGTGGTTCTACGACGCCCGGGGCAGCGAGTTGTTCGAGGAGATCACCCGCCTTCCCGAGTACTACCCCACCCGGGCGGAGCGGGCGGTGTTGGCCGAGCGGGCTCCGGACATCGCCGCGTTGACCGAGGCCAAGACGTTGATCGAGTTGGGGTCCGGGTCGTCGGAGAAGACCCGCCTGTTGTTGGACGCGTTCACCCGCCGGGGTGGGCTGGGCACGTTCGTTCCGCTCGACGTGTCGGTCAGCGCCCTGCGAGGGTCCACCGCCCAGATCGCCGCCGACTATCCGGGCCTGCGGGTGCGGGGCATCGTGGGGGACTTCACCCGGCAGTTGGACCGGCTGCCCACCGGCGGCCGACGGCTCGTGGTCTTCCTCGGCGGCACCATCGGCAACCTGCTGCCCGCCGAGCGGGCCGAGTTCCTGACGGCGATGCGCGCGGCGCTGGAGGTTGGCGACTGGCTGTTGCTCGGCACGGACCTGGTGAAGGATCCGTCGGTGATCGTGCCCGCCTACGACGACGCGGCCGGGGTCACCGCCGAGTTCAACCGCAACGTGCTCCAGGTGATCAACCGCGAGTTGGGCGCCGACTTCGACCCGGGGGCGTTCGACCATGTCGCTCTCTGGGACCCGGAGCACGAGTGGATCGAGATGCGGTTGCGGGCGACCCGGCCGATGCGGGTGCGGGTGTTGGGCATGACCGTCGACTTCGCGGCGGGGGAGGACCTGCGTACCGAGGTCTCGGCGAAGTTCCACAGGGAGGGGATCGCCGCGGAGTTGGCCGCGGCGGGCTTCGTGACGGCGGAGTTCTGGACGGACCCGGATGGGCTGTTCGGGGTCACGTTGGCGCGGGCCCGCTGAGCCTGTTCACCCGCCTCGAACCGGGCCGCTGGTGATCGGATAAGCTGAGCGGGCGAAGGGGAGTAGCCCCCAATGTCGTGGTCGACATACTGGTGCGTTCCGCATCCGGCCACGCGGCCTCGGTCTCCGAGGCGGGCGAGACCTTCGACTCAGGCTGTTGCAGCCGGGTCGAGGGCGCCCCTGTACCTCCTCCCGGCATGAGCGGGAAGGACGTCATGGAGGGATTTTTCGCCGCGCTGGTCGTCAGCTTCGGCGTCATCTTCGTCGCGGAGCTGGGAGACAAGTCCCAGTTGATGGCGTTGACCTTCGCCACGCGGTTCAAGCCGATCCCGGTGTTGATCGGTATCACTGTCGCCACGGCGGTGGTGCACCTGGCGTCGGTCGCCATCGGCGCGGGCCTCGGAGCGGTGCTGCCGACCGAGTGGATCTCCCTGGTGGCCGGTGTGGCGTTCCTCGGCTTCGGTGCGTGGACCCTGCGCGGGGACAAACTCACCGAGGAGGAGAAGCGCAAGGCGGAGAAGACGAACAAGACCGCGTTGGTGGCGGTGTCGGTGGCCTTCTTCCTGGCTGAGCTGGGTGACAAGACGATGCTCGCCACGATCACGCTCGCCACCAAGTACGGCTGGTTCGGCACCTGGCTCGGTTCCACCATCGGCATGGTGGCGGCGGACGCGTTGGCCATCCTGGTCGGTCGGATGCTCGGTCGTCGGCTGCCGGAGAAGACCATCAAGTACGGTGCCGCGATCCTGTTCGCCATCTCCGGTCTGTGGCTGATCCTGGAGGCGGTGAACGAGCTGACCTGAGTGCCGACTAGCTGCCCTGAGGGCGGGTAACGGCCCGGGGTGGAGCCGGCCGAGTTGTTGCGACACGGCGACCAGGTGTTGGTGGCCGTGGTGGAGGTGGCCGGCGCGCTGGTGATCTTCGTGGGCGCGGTCTGGGCGGCGGTGCGGTTCGTGGTCGAGGGGCTGCGACACCGCACCGCCGCCCGTTTCACTCCGATTCGGCTCTCGCTGGGCCGGTTCCTGACTCTCGGCCTGGAGTTCCAGTTGGCGGCGGACGTGCTGCGGACCGCGGTGTCCCCGTCGTTCGAGCAGATCGGCCAACTGGCCGCGATCGCGACGATCCGGACGGCGTTGAACTACTTCCTGGGCCGGGAGATCCGTCAGGAGCAGCGCCAGGTGGCTGAGGGGGAGCGTCACGGGTGATGGAAACCCTGGTCACTGTGGTGACCGCTCTGGCCCTGGTCGTCGCCGTGGTGACAGTGCTCAGCACCGGTGCGCTGAAGACCGGCGTCCGACTGCTGCTGGACCTGCTGACGGCGGCCGGCCTGATACGGCTGGCCGGTGACCCGGGCTGGAACGGTCTGGTCGGCGCGGTGGCGATCATCGCCCTGCGTCAACTGCTCGGCGCGGCGCTGAGCGCTCCGACCCCGTGGTCCGGGCGACAATCCCCGGCCCCCTGCGCCGAAGACGATTGCCACCTACCGTTGGCGCTAGGACGCGAAACCAGGAAATCGGGAGGATGACCAGATGAGCCGGCACGACGAACCGAACGAGTACGGCTTCTCCGGCGCTGGCACCGCTCCCGAGCCGCCGCCCGGCGGGAAGGCCGACGAGCAGGATCGTGTCGAGGAGGTGGCGGTGCCGGGCGACGACCTCACCGCTCCCGCCGCCGAGGCGGTGGTCGAGGAGACCGAGGACCTGCCGCCCGCTGACCGTCGACGCTGATCGGAGCCAGGGTCGGCGGGTCGCCGCACCGCGCGGTGCGGCATACCGATCAACCCTCGGCGGGCCGCTGGTAGACGTCGGGCACGCCGTCGCCGTCGGCGTCGAGCCGTTCCCGCTCCGCCACCCGGCGGTACGCCGCGTTGCGCCGGACGAGCATCGCCGCGGCCAGCCCGGCGGAGATCACCGAACCGAGCAGCACGGCCGCTTTGACCCGGCCGTCGGTGGTGCCGCCGACGCCGAAGGCCAGGTCGCCGATGAGCAGCGACACCGTGAAGCCGATGCCGCCGAGCAGCGCGATCCCGAGCAGGTCGGACCAGGTGACGTCCTCGTCCAGTTCGGCCCGGGTGAACCGGGCCAGCAGGTACGTCGAGCCGAGGATGCCGATGCTCTTGCCGAGCACCAGAGCGGCGACGACGGCGATCACCACCGGGTCGGTCAGCAGGGCCGTCAGGTCGCTGCCGCGCACTGTGACCCCGGCGGCGAACAGGGCGAAGACCGGTACGGCGAAGCCGGCCGACACCGGACGCCAACGGTGCTCCAGGCGCGCGGCGAGCCCACCCTCGGCGTCGGCGGCCGATGGGTCACCGGTCGCCGTCCGGGGACCGGCCAGCACCGGGACCGTGAAGCCGAGCAGGACGCCGGCCACCGTGGCGTGCACACCCGAGGCGTGCATCAGCGCCCAGGCGGTGACCGCGAGAGGAATGAGCGCCCACTGCCAGCCACCTCCGCGCCGCACCAGAATCGCGAAGATCCCGATCGAGGCCAGCGCGGCGAACAGCGCGGCGGGCTGTAGGTCGGCGGTGTAGAAGACCGCGATGATGGTGATCGCGAACAGATCGTCGACCACGGCGAGGGTGAGCAGGAATGCGCGTAGGCCCTGGGGCAGATGTGTGCTGATCACCGCGAGTACGGCGAGCGCGAAGGCGATGTCGGTGGCGGTCGGAACGGCCCAGCCGCGTAGTCCCTCTCCACCCGCGCTCAGGATGACCGCCACGTAGATCAGCGCCGGCAGCAGCATTCCGCCGAGCGCGGCGACCACCGGCAGCGCGGCCCGGCGTGGGTCGCGTAGGTCCCCGGCGACGAACTCCCGCTTGAGTTCCAGGCCCACCACGAAGAAGAAGATGGCCAACAGGCCGTCCGCCGCCCATGCGGCGACGTCCAGGTCGAGGTGCCAGGACGCGCCGCCGGGCCAGGGGACCCAGCGGGCGAGTCTGGTGTACGAGTCGGACCAGGGGGAGTTGGCCCAGACGAGCGCGACAGCGGCGCCGAGCAGCAGCAGCGCGCCGCCCACGGTCTCGGTACGCAGCACGTCGGCCAGGTGCCGGGCCTCCGGCCAGGACGACCGGGTGAACAGCCGGTTCTTCGGCGGGCGTTGGCCGTCGGATCGCGGGGTGCGGGAGGTCATCTGCGGGGTCACCTCGGACGTCAGGACGGCATGAATCCACTCGCCGACCAGGCTTCCCGGCACACCACCACGGACCCTATCCGGCTTCGCGTCCGCCGGCGACCGCTGGGCCGATCGGACGTCGCCTGACCGGCTTTCGACTTTTTCCTCGTTGTCGCCGCTGCCGAATGGGCGGTTCTCGGGTTGGTCATCCGGATGCATGTCGCACTACAGAAAATACATAACTCCGGACATAAGCCGCATGAGCCGCTTTAATGGTTTCACGAGTTTAGAGACGACCTTGGGGGTTTTCGTGAAGTTCTTTGGCGTAACCGGACCGGCACGGAGGCGCGCCTGATGGATCTGCTCCGCCATTTGCGTCACGTGCGTAGGCACTGGTGGGTTGCGCTGGTCACGATCATGGTGGCCCTCGGCGTCTCGGCCTTCCTGACCGTGCGCGCCCAACCCCGGTACGTCGCCTCGGTGACGTTCTTCGTCACCACCCCCAACACGGGCGTCAGCGAGGCATACCAGGGTGGGCTCTTCCTCCAGCAGCGCGTCAAGTCGTACGCGGACCTGCTCACCAGCGACCGACTGGCACAGAGCGTCGTGGCCGAGACCCCGGTCGGCCTCACCGCGGACGAGGTGCAGCAACGGGTGAAGACCTCCACCCAGACCGGCACCGTCATGCTCCAGGCGTCGGTCACCGACACCGATCAGACCCGCGCGTTGCGGGTGACGGAGACCCTGGCCACCAAGTTCGTCGAACTCGTCCAGAAGGTCGAGACGACGCCGGAGGGCAAGGCGCCGATCAAGATCGAGGTGGTCAGCGGCCCCCGCGTGAGCGCCAACCCCGTCTCGCCGCAGCCGGTCCGGAACCTCACCCTCGGTGGCGTGATCGGTCTGATCCTCGGTATCGGTCTGGCGATCCTGCGCGGCGTCGCCGACGTCCGACTGCGCGACGCCGCCGGTCTGCAACGGGCCACCGGTAGCCCTCTGCTCGGCGAGATTCCATTCGAGGGCAACGCCCGCAGCGCGCCGCTGATCGTGGGCGACGCCTCCACCTCCGCGCGTGCCGAGGCGGTCCGCAAGTTGCGTACCAATCTGCGTTTCGTGGATGTCCACGAGCCGGCTCGGGTCATCGCCGTGACGAGCGCGCTGCAGGGTGAGGGGAAGACCACGCTCTCCTGCAACCTGGCCATCGCGCTGGCCGAGGCGGGTTGGCGGGTGCTGCTGGTCGACGCGGACCTGCGTCGCCCGAAGGTCGACGACTACCTGGGTCTGGACGCGGGTGTCGGCCTCACCGACGTGCTGGTCGGCGACGTGCAGGTCGGCGACGTCGTGCAGCGCTGGGGGGACAAGTTGCTGCTGGTGCTGCCCAGCGGTTCCGCCCCGCCGAACCCGAGCG
>NZ_JBSFBM010000320.1:0-7694 GCF_053592955.1 Micromonospora sp. NPDC002411
GGCCCGCGCTCGCCGCCGTCACCGCGATCATCGTGCTCTCCTCGGTCATCGCGATGGCCAGCCCGTTTCTGCTGCGTGCCGTCATCGACCGGGCGGCCACCGCCACCGCCCGGCCCGACGGAAGCTTCCTGGTCCGGATCAACGCCACCGACATCGGCACCGGCGCCCGTACGGCGATCTGGCAGGTGGCCGCCGACGCGCTCGGGGTGCCGCCCGAGCAGGTGGAGATCCACATCGGGGACAGTGAGCTGCCGACCGCCCCGTTGGCCGGCGGATCGATGGGCACCGCGAGCTGGAGCTGGGCGGTCATCCGCGCCTGCCAGGCGTTGCGGGAGAAGCGGCGCGACAACCCCGGCGAGGTGACCGCCGAGGCGGACACCACCGACGAGGTGGGCGGACAGCCCGCGCTCCCCCGGTACGCGTACGGGGCGCAGTTCGTCGAGGTGCGGGTGGACGCCGACACCGGCGAGGTACGCGTGAACCGCATGCTCGGGGTGTTCGCCGCCGGCCGGGTGGTGAACCCGACGACGGCGCGCAGCCAGCTCATCGGCGGTATGACGATGGGCCTGTCGATGGCGCTACACGAGGAGGGGCTGCTCGACGAGCGGTACGGCGACTGGGTCAACCACGACCTGGCTACGTACCACATCACCGGCTGCGCGGACGTGGAGTCCATCGAGGCGTACTGGCTGGACGAGCGCGACGACGGGCTGAACCCGGCCGGGGTGAAGGGCATCGGTGAGATCGGCATCGTCGGCGCCGCGGCGGCGATCGCCAACGCGGTGCACCACGCGACCGGCGTACGGATCCGGGAGCTGCCGATCCGGCTCGACAAACTCATCGGAGTATCGGAACTGGCTTAAATAAGCCGTCAGTGATACAACTGTCGTCGTGCACGCCTTCGACGTGCTGGGCGATCCGGTCCGGCGCCGCATCCTGGAACTGCTCGCCGACGGCGAGCAGACCGCCGGCGCGGTCAACGCGGTGATCCGCGACGAGTTCGGCATCTCCCAACCCGCCGTTTCCCAACACCTCAAGGTGTTACGCGACAACGGCTTCGCCACCGTGCGGCCGGAAGGCACCCGGCGGCTGTACGCGGTCGACCCCCGCCCACTGCGCGAGGTCGACGGCTGGCTGGAGCACTTCCGCCGGTTCTGGACCCCACCCCTGGCGGCACTCGCCACGGAGCTGGCCCGAGGTCGACGCGAACGTCGGCTCCGCGGGCCCGCCGATTCATCCGACGAGAGGAACACCTGATGTTCGACGCGACCGAGCAGATCAACGCCGTCCAGCGGAAGGTCGGCAGCCGCACCCTGGAGGCCGGCGAGGCTCGGGTGACCACGATCAGCCAGACCTACCAGGCGACGGTCGATGATCTCTGGGACGCCTGCACCAGCGCCGAGCGCATCCCCCGCTGGTTCCTGCCGATCTCCGGCGACCTGCGGCTGCACGGCACGTACCAGTTGCAGGGCAACGCCCACGGCACCATCGAGACCTGCGAGCCGCCGCACCGCTTCACCGCCACCTGGGAGTACGGCGACGAGGTGAGCTGGATCGAGGTGCGCGTCACAGCTGTCGGCGACGAGCGGGCCCGCCTCGACCTGGACCACATCGCGCACGTCGACCAGGACCGGTGGGCGCAGTTCGGGCCGGGCGCCGTCGGGGTCGGCTGGGACCTGGGCCTGCTCGGGCTCGCCTCGCACCTGGCCGGCGACGGCAGCGGGATCACCCCGGACCAGGCCGCCGAATGGACCGGCTCCCCCGAGGGCCGGCGGGCCATGGAACTGAGCAGCCACCTGTGGGGTGAGGCCAGCATCGCCGCCGGCACCGACGCCGACGAGGCGAAGGCCGCCGCCGAACGCACCACCGCCTTCTACACCGGCACCCCGGAGCTCTGAGCGCGGGCGGCGGCGCGGCAGACTTCGGGGTTGTCGGAGTAGCGTGCTGCGGCATGACCGGCACGCCGTACTCACACTGCTCCTACTGTGGCGCCGCCTACCCGCCGGCCGCCGGCTGGCCCCGCGTCTGCGCGGCCTGCGGCGAGACCGTCTGGCGCAACCCGCTGCCCGTGGCGGTCGCGGTGCTGCCGGTCCGCACGGCCGAGGGCCTGGGCGTGGTGGTGGTCCGCCGGGACATCGAACCGGCCCGCGGCCTGCTCGCGCTGCCCGGCGGCTTCATCGAGTACGGCGAGGAGTGGTCCGACGCGCTCGTCCGTGAGCTGCGGGAGGAGACCGGCCTGGTCGCGGCGGCCGAGGACGCCCGACTGTTCGCGGTGCATGGCGCCCCGGCGGGCGGCACCATGATGGTCTTCGGGGTGCTGCCCGAGCAGCGGGCCGAGGACCTGCCGGCGTCGGCGCCGACCGACGAGGCGACCGAGTGGCTGGTGCTCACCGACCCGGTCGAGCTCGCCTTCTCCACCCACACTCGGGTGCTGGCCGACTTCCTCGCGGCGGCACGCAGCGCCTGAGCGAACGGTTGCCCGGGTGGACGGTCAGCGGGGCAGGGCGTCGTCGGTGCCGGTCAGGTAACCGCTGGCCTGCAACTCGAACAGCTCCCGGTAGAGGCCACCGGACGCCATCAGCTCGTCGTGGTTGCCCTGCTGGACCAGTCGGCCCCGTTCCATCACGAAGATCCGGTCGGCGTGCCGGACGTTGGCCAACCGGTGGGTGATCAGGACGACAGCCCGGTCGGGGCTGCGGCGGAGGTGCTGGAACAGGGCGTGTTCGGCGCGGGCGTCCAGGGCCGCCGACGGTTCGTCACAGATCAGCAGCGCCGCGTCCCGGTACAGGCCACGGGCGGCGACCAACCGTTGCCACTGCCCACCGGACAGTTCATGGCCGTCCTTGAACTCCCGGTCGAGCAGCGTGTCGTAGCTGTTGGGCAGGCCGACGATCATGTCGTGGGCGGCAGCCGCGCCGGCCGCCTCCTGCACGCTGGGGCCGGATCGCCCGGGTGCGCGGTCGTGCCGCCCCACGCGGATGTTCTGCCCGGCGGTGAACGGGAACTTCCAGTACTCCTGGGTCATCACGGCCACCTGGCCACCGAGGGCGCGTGGGTCCAGCTCGACGGCGTCGACACCGTCCCAGCGGATCACCCCACCGGTCGGCCGGTAGAGCCCGGCGATCAGTTTGGCCAGTGTGGTCTTGCCGGAGCCGTTCTCGCCGACCAGAGCGACCACCTCCCCCCGGCGCACTGTCAGACTCACCCGGTCCACGGCGGGCGTGTCGGTGTCCGGATACCTCAGGCTCACCTCGTCCAGCTCGATCACCTGGACGCCGTCGACCACGCGGTCGCCGCCGATCGGCACCCGGGCGTGGGCGCGGGACAGGAAGTCCCGGTAGTCCTGGTAGTAGAGGGCATCCTCGTAGAGCGAGTTCGTGGCGATGACCGCCACACCCAGGCTGTTCCGCGCCGACTGAAGGGCGAGCAGGGCGGTGGCCGCGGCGGCGAGGGCCACCATTCCGGCCAGCAGAAGACCGCCGAGCACCGCGTACACCCCGAAGGTGGCCAGGCCCGCGACGGTCGCGCCGCCGACCCGCGTGCCGGTCTGGGCGCGGACCAACCGCAGTTGGGCCCGCGTCTCGACGGCCATCACGCCGCGATACTCGGCAAGCAGAAAATCGCGCATCTGGTACGCGCGCACCTCGGCGGCGGTGTGTCGGTTGGCCATCAGGTGGGCCAGCATCCACATCCGCCGCTGGCGGGTGATCCGGGCCAGCATCGCCAGGTACTCACGGCGGGCCATCCGCACCGCGGTGATTGCCTGGGGCACCGCGGCGAGCAGCAGACAGGGCAGCAGCAGCGGTTGGATGACGGTCACCGCGACGGCGGTGGCCAGCATGCCGACCACACCGGTGACCAGGTTGACAGTGTGACTGACGATGTACGCGGCCTCCGCCATCCCGCGGTCCCGGGCCCGGTCCATCTCCTCGGCGAAGCCGGCGTCGTCGAACGCGGCAAGTTCCACGGCGGTGGTGGCCTCGAACAGGCGCAACTCCACCTGATAGTTGATCTGCGGGGTCAGCCGGGCCTGGGCCCATCCGGCCGCGATCGCCAGGCCCCCACGCGCCGACACGGCCGTCGCCGCCACGACCAGCGCCGGCAGCGCCGCCCGGACCCGGTCCGGTGTGGGACCGGCGGCGAACAACTCGCTCAGCACACTTGTCGTGGCCAGCAGGCCGAACGTGGTCATCACACCGGCGGCGACGTTCAGGCCGATGGAGGCGACGGTGTCCCGACGGTTGGTGGCCCAGGCCAGCCCGACCGCCTCGCGGACCAGTCGGGGCAGCCGGCGGGCCACCGCCCAGAAACCCGTGTGGGCGAACTCGTGCGCGTGATGCAACCAGTCCGGGTCCTCCAGCTCCGGCAACATCGTGCCGGCCGGCGGATCGCCCGGCTGGTCGGCGTCCTCGGCGGCGGTGCGCTGGCGGGCCATCGACTCCACGGACCCTCCTCGGGGGCGGGATCACCAACGCTGCCCGAGACTACTGCCGGCTATCGCCCGCTGTCTCTAGGTAGTCGGCGCGTCGCCCGGCGCGTCCGGTGAGCCCTCCGCGATGGGCAGCAGCACCCGGAAGGTGGTCCGCCCCGGCTCGGTCTCCACCCGGATGTCGCCGTGGTGCTTGTTCACCACGATCCGGTACGAGATGTCCAGCCCCAACCCGGTGCCCGCGCCCACCGGCTTGGTGGTGAAGAACGGCTCGAAGATGCGCGGCCGCACCTCCGGCGGGATACCCGGGCCGGTGTCGGTGATCTCCACCGCCAGCAGGTCGCCGACGAGTCCGGTGCGGACGGTCAACACACCCTTCTCGCCCATCGCGCCCAACGCGTTGTCGATCAGGTTGGTCCACACCTGGTTCAGCTCGGCCGCGTACGCCGGGACCGGCGGAAGACCACGGTCGTACTCGCGGACCAGCTTGACCTCGGCGGGGATCTTCCCCTTGAACATCACCAGCGTGGCGTCGAGCAGGTCGTGCACGTCCACCACCCGGTGCGGCGCGCGGTCCAGCTGCGAGTACTGCTTGGCGGCGCCCACCAGGCCCGAGATCCGGGTCACCGCGTCGCCGATCTCCCGCATCAACAGCTCGGTGTCGACCGTGTAGGTGAGCCAGCGCACCGCCGCCTCCAGGTCGGCCGGGCCGACCGCCGCCTTCACCCGCGTCAGCCAGGCCGTGTCGAGGCCGCCACCGACCAGGATCGGCGCCAGGTCCCAGGCACCCTCGACCCCGTGCTCCTCCAGCCAGTCCGTGAGGGTGTCCTCGGCGTCCGCGGTGGCCATCGGGGACAGCTTCGGCGCGGTCGCGACCCGGGCGACGGCTTCCTCCTGCAACGCGACGAGACCGTGCAGGGCGCTGCCGTCGAGCCGACCATCGGCGATCATGGCGAGCTTGTGGCGCATCCCGGCAACCCGGTCCCGCAACACCGACGTCGCCCGCACCGCCGCCGCAGCCGGATTGTTCAGTTCGTGCGTCAGCCCCGCCGACAACGAGCCGAGCGCCAGCAGCCGCTCCCGTTCACCGACGATGGCCTGCGAGTCCCGCATCCCGAAGAACAGCCCCTCCAACAGGTGCATGGGCATCGGGAACCAGGACCGCAGGGCGTACGCGAAGTCCTCCGCCGGCAGCACGAAGAAGTCCGCGTCGGTCACCGCCCGCAGGCTGTTGCGGTAGACCTGGTCGACCTGCTCACCGAGGTACGCCTGGGTGGCTCCGCCGTACACCCCGCGCTGCTCGGTCCGGCTGACCTCCACGTCGTCGCCGTGCACCAGACGGCTCAACGCCACCGCCCCGCGCACCAGCACGAAGAAGCAGGTCGCCGGCTCACCCTCGGCGTACACGAGGGTCCCCCCGGCCCGCTGCTCGACCCGGCCATGCTCGGCCAGCCAGTCGAGCTGCGCGTCGTCGAGGGCCTCGAACAGGAACAGGGTACGCAGCTCCGCAGGTGTCAACCGATCAGACTCGGTGCTCACTGGGACTCCTCCGCTCGCAGAACCGGCTCATTGGGCTTCCAGGTAGCGGTGCACGAGCGACACGGCCATCGCGCCCTCGCCGACGGCCGAGGCGACCCGCTTGACCGACTCGGCCCGCACGTCGCCGGCGGCGAACACGCCCGGCACGCTGGTCTCCAGGTGGTACGGGTCGCGTGACAACGACCAGCCCGCCGGCCGCCGCCCCCCGGCCAGCAGATCCGGGCCGGTGACGATGAAGCCGCGCTCGTCGCGGACCAGCACCCCGTCCAGCCATTCGGTACGCGGCTCCGCGCCGATGAAGATGAACAGCCACGAGGTGTCCACCGAACGGGCCTCCCCGGTGCGGGTGTCACAGAGGGTCAGCCGTTCCAGGTGACCCTCACCGGCCCCGCCGACCACTGCGGTGTGCGGGTGCACGGTGATCCGGTCGATCCGTTCCAACTGGTCGATCAGGTACCGCGACATCGAGGCGGTCAGGTCCGCGCCACGGATCAGCAGGTGCACCCTCGACGCGTACCGGGAGAAGTGCACCGCCGCCTGCCCGGCGGAGTTGGCCCCGCCGACGATGTAGACGTCCTGCTCGACGCAGCTCGGCGCCTCGGTGGCGGCGGCGCCGTAGAACACCCCCCGGCCGGTGAGGTCGGCCAGCCCGGGAGCGTCGAGCACCCGGTACGACACCCCCGTCGCCAGCACCACAGTGTGCGCCGCGATCTCGCTGCCGTCGCCGAAGCGCAGCAGCCGGGCACCACCCGCCTCGCTGAGACCGACCACCTCACGGGCGCTGAGCAGCTCCGCGCCGAACTTCACCGCCTGCCGCCGGGCCCGATCGGTCAACTGCGCGCCGGACACGCCGTCCGGGAAGCCCAGGTAGTTCTCGATCCGACTGCTCTGCCCGGCCTGCCCGCCGGTCGCCCGCCGCTCGACCAGCACGGTCCGCAGCCCCTCCGACGCCCCGTACACGGCCGAGCCGAGGCCCGCCGGGCCACCGCCGATCACCACCAGGTCGTAGAAGTCGGACGCCGGCACCACTGTCAACCCGGCCAGCGCGGCCAGCTCGGCCTCACTGGGGGCGATCAACGCCTTGCCCTCGGGGGTCACCACCAGCGGCACGTCCGCCTCGGTAGCACCGGCCGCGTCGAGCAACCGGACGCCCTCCGGGTCGTCCGACAGCAACCAGCGGTACGGCACCAGGTTGCGGGCCAGGAAGTCACGGACCTTGAACGACGGCGCCGACCACCGGTGCCCGACGACCCGGATCTCGGCACTCGCCGCGTCCGGGGTCGCCGCCCACGCCTCCAGCAGCCCGTCGACCACCGGGTACAGCTTCTCCTCCGGCGGATGCCACGGCTTGAGCAGGTAGTGGTCCAGGTCCACCACGTTGATCGCCTCGATCGCGGCGTCGGTGTCCGCGTACGCGGTGAGGAGCACCCGGCGCGCCGCCGGGAAGATGTCCATGGCCGCCTCGAGGAACTCCACGCCGGTCATCTCCGGCATCCGGTGGTCGGCCAGCAGCAGCGCCACCTGTTCGCCGCGCAGCTTGACCTCCCGCAGCGCGTCCAGCGCCTCCGGCCCCGACGAGGCCCGCAGCACCCGGTAGCGGTCGCCGTAGCGGCGCCGGACGTCCCGGGGCCCCCCCCCGGCCCCCCCCCGATAAGAAAGGAAGATAACACCTCAGAAAAACACACAAAAGAGAGTCTATATCGGATTACGTCTTATTGTTTAAAAA
>NZ_JBSFBM010000321.1:0-7693 GCF_053592955.1 Micromonospora sp. NPDC002411
GCACCCGGTGCAGCAGCCGGTCCAGGAAGAGTCCCAGCAGTAGTGCCGCCACGCCGTCGGTGAGCCAGTGGAGCCCGGAGCCGGGTGGGCTCCCCCGAAAACCCGCAGTAGAGCCTCAGAGCCGATAAACAACCGCGTCGCCGACGTCCTCCCGGGTGATGCCGAGCGATTCCACCGGAGCATCGATGGCGAGCTCCCACGGTGTGCCCGGCACCTGCCCGCGCAGCAGCACCACAGTGCGGACGCCGTACAAGCGCAGATACTCGACGCTGGTCCGGTCGGGGAACGACTGACTCGCCCGACGGACGTCGTCGAGCTGACGCGGCGTGAAGCCGCTACCGCCGTTGACCACGTCGGGGAAACCACTCGTCGACCAGAGCATCACGTGCTGGTCCAGACTCTGGTTGCTGGGCAGCACCAGCAGCGGCCCCTGCGCCGACCGCATCGCGGCCGGCTGGGTCGGCACCACCGGATGCGGCGTGGTGTTCAGACCCTCGACGGTCACCAGCAGCAACGGCAGCAGGGTGGCCATCCGCAGCCACGGCCCCGGCCACGACGGGATCCGCTGCGCGGTCAACTCGCGGACCCGGTCGGTGAGCGCGGTGACCGCGCCGGCAGCGAGCAGGCCGAGCAACAACGTGGTCCACAACATCAACCGACCAGGGGTACGCAACGCGCTCCAGCCCGGCACGTGCTCGAAGAGCGGCACGTAGGTGACAGTGCCGTCGAAGAAGCGGGTGCCCATCGCGAAGGCCATGGTCACCAGCACCCCGGCGAGCAACAGCAGTCGGTGCCGCAGCCGCCAGGCCGAGAAGAACAATCCGCCCAGGGCGAGCGCGTAGAGCACGAAGCCCGGCAGCAGGGTCATCTCCGGATGCCACGGCAGCGCGGCGCGAGCGCCCTCGTGCAGACCACCCCAGATCCGCGACTCGGAGGGCGCCGTCACGAAACCCGACGCCGGAGGCGAGAAGATGCTGATGTCGGCGATGGTCCGCTCGGCGTACGGATGCAGCTTGGTCACCTGGAAGAACGGGTACGCCATCAGCGCACCCACACCCGCGAAGAACAACCCGCCGAGCACGTCGGCGACGAACAACCGACGACCGAACGGCACGGGCTGCCGGGTGCGCAGCCGCCGCGTGTAGAAGAGGACGACAGCGACCAGCACCGCGCCGGCCAGGAAGTACGCGAACGGCAGCCCGATGCCGAAGCCGAGGCTGAGCTGCCAGGCCGCCACCAGCCAACCGGCGTAGACCCACCCGTCGTGCCGGCGCTCGGGCCGATAGCCGTGCCGCAGTGACCAGCCGTGCCCGCGCGCCAACATTGCCAGCGCCAGCGGAATCCCGCCGTTGGAGATCACGTGCAGGTGCCCCGCCTGAGCCAGCAGCCACGGCGCGTACGTGTAGCTGACGCCGGCGACGGCGGCACCGATCCGGCCGGCCCCGAGCTGGCGGGCCAGCGCGTACGCCCCGAGCGTGGCGAGCGCGTGCGCCAGCACGAACATGATGTTGTAGCGCAGCAACGCGTCCTCGGGGCCGCTGCCGAGCATCCCGGCCGGGGCGTACCCGAGCAGGGTGTCGGAGAACGCGAAGCTCCACAGCTCGGGGAAGAACGTGTTGGACTGCCACAGACGCGCCGGGTCGGCCAGCAGGATGTGCCCGGACCAGGCCATCTGCCACGCCTGCAGGCTCGGGTCCCAGTAGTCCTGGGGAAGCGTGTAGCGGGGATAGCGCAGGGTCGGCCAGGTCATCAGCACGGCCAGCGCCACCGAGCAGAGGGTGGCCAGGGTCCACTCGTGGATCAGGAAGCGGCCGACGGCTCGGCCCGCCCGGGTGAAGACGGAGGGCCGCGGCTCCGGCGCGGAGGCGAACGCCTCCCAACGGTCCGCAACGACCGGCGTGGCCGCACCGTCGGTCTTCGTGTCACCGTCGGCCTTGCCCGCTCTCTTGCCCTTACCCGCCCAACGCCACCACCTCGTCGGCGGCGGCTTGGCTTCGGCCGCAGCGCCTTGCGTAGGGCTGTCCTTGCCGTCCTTGGGCGGAGCGCTGGACTCGGCGTCCTCGCTCCCCTTGCTGTCCTTGGCCGGGGTGCCGTCCTTGCCGTCCTCGCTCCCCTTGCCGCCGTTGCTGTCCTCGCTGCCCGTGGCTGGGGAGTTGTCCTTGCTGTCCTTGGCCGCGGTGCCGCTCTTGCTGTCCTTGCCGTCCTTGGCGGGGACACTGTCCTTGGCCGCGGTGCCGTTCACGGCCGCGGTGCCGTTCACGGCCGGGGCGGCCGCCGTGCTCTCGGTCTCCGCGGGGCTCTCGCCGAAGCGGGTGTCGGAGGAGCGAGCTGGCTGGGCTGGGGCACCCGACCCGGATGCGGCAGCAGGTCGGCTCTCGGCGTCCGAGCCGGCGGGGGTGGGCCGGGCCTTCCCGGTCCCGGGCTGTCCGGTGGTCATGCTGCCGGGCTCGCCGTCCCGAGCTGCTGACGGAGGAAGTCGATGTCGGCCGCCTGGCCGTCCACACCGCCCGGTGTCTCGACGACCACCGGAGCTCCGGCCGCCCGGATCACCGCGACGACCAGCTCCGGGTCGATCGTGCCGCCGCCCAGGTTGTCGTGCCGGTCCTGGCCGGAGTTGAACCCGCCCTTGGAGTTGTTGGCGTGCACCAGGTCGATCCGCCCGGTGATCGCCTTGACGCGGTCGACGAGGCCGAGCAGCTCCTCGCCACCCGCGTACGCGTGGCAGGTGTCCAGGCAGAAGCCGACCTCGTAGTCGCCCACGGCGTCCCAGAGCCGGGCGAGCGCGTCCAGTCGCCGGGCGCACGCGTTGTCCCCGCCGGCGGTGTTCTCGATCAGGACCGGTACGCCGAAGCCACCGGAGTCGGCTGCGTACGCGAATGTCTTGCGCCAGTTGTCGAAGCCGACGGCCAGATCGTCCCCGGCGTTGACGTGCCCCCCGTGGACGATCAGGCCCTTGGCCCCGATCGAGGTGGCCGCGTTGGCGTGCCCGAGCAGCAGCTTTCGGCTGGGGATCCGGATGCGGTTGTTGAGGGTGGCGACGTTGATGACGTACGGCGCGTGCACGTACAGGTCGACCTCGGCCGTGCGTAGCCGCTCGGCGTCTTCCCGGGGCTTGGGCGCCTTCCATCCCTGTGGATCGGCGAGGAAGAACTGCACGGTGTCGGCGGACCGGGCGGCCGCCTCCGCCAGCGGGTCGGTCGAATCGACGTGGGCTCCGATACGCATGCGAGCGAGCCTACGTCGCGAGCCCGACCGGCGGGTGGCGGCCGGGCGGTGTCGTGGGGTGGTCGCGTCACCGGCCGGACCGACGATCGTTGATGCGTGTGAACCGGCGACCAGTGCCCGGTGCCTCCGGCGGCGTGAATGCGCCGTGGCAGGCCACCGGAGGGTCGACGGCCGACAGCGAGGTCACCTCCGCCGTGCGGCCCGGCGCGGCGGAGGAGACCCCCGCATCTCAGACAGCCACCGATGGAAATCTCGGCAATTTGTGCTTTTCCCCCCGACAAGGTACGAGTGCTGTTGTATCGTCAGGTAACAACACGATAAAGCTCCGCGGGGCGTCTTCGGTCCAACCTCATCGGTGTGGTCGTTCCTCCCCAGGTCCCACCCAAGGAATGCGGACCAGACGCCTCGCGGCCTCGTAGACGGGGGTCCATCATCGGCCGACAGACGGTCGGACGGTGGGCCCCCGTCGGCATGTCCGCGTGCTGACCTACCACCCCGGGCATGATCGTTGAGACCGGGTATCCTGGTCAGGTTGTCCGCGTCCGGCCGGGTTCCCTCGGCGCGTGCGGGCAGCGACACAAGACCTCCTGCCACGGAAGGACCGTGGCCGCTTAGCCCACAGGAGGTGAGCACGTCTTGCGTCATTACGAGATCATGGTGATCCTCGACCCCAGCCTCGAGGAACGCACCGTCGCCCCGTCGCTCGACACGTACCTGAACGTGATTCGGACCGCGGGTGGCTCGGTTGAGAAGACCGACGTGTGGGGCCGCCGGCGCCTCGCGTACGAGATCAACAAAAAGGCAGAGGGCATCTACGCCGTCGTCGACTTGCAGGCCACGCCTGCTGCGGTGGCCGAGCTGGACCGTCAGCTGCGACTCAACGAGTCCGTGCTGCGCACCAAGGTCCTCCGACCGGAAATGCGCTAAGCCTTCAACCCCCGGTTCGTCCGGATCAGCCTCCGCGACTCTGTCAGAGGGCTCTGGCAGCCTGTACGACGAGACGCTGAGTGCGCGAGGAGATGGTCATGGCAGGAGACACCACCATCACGGTCATCGGCAATCTGACCGATGACCCCGAGTTGCGGTTCACCCCCTCCGGGGCTGCGGTCGCCAAGTTCCGAGTCGCTTCGACGCCCCGTTTCATGGACAAGGCGTCGAACGAATGGAAGGACGGCGAGCCGCTGTTCCTCGCTTGCACCGTCTGGCGTCAGGCCGCCGAGCACGTCGCCGAGTCGCTGCAGCGCGGCGCCCGGGTGATCGTGTCGGGTCGGCTGCGTCAGCGGTCGTACGAGACCCGCGAGGGTGAGAAGCGCACCGTCATCGAGCTCGAGGTCGACGAGATCGGCCCGTCGCTGCGCTACGCCACGGCAAAGGTGCAGAAGATGTCCCGCTCCGGCGGTGGCGGCGGCGGCTTCGGTGGCGGCGGTGGTGGTGGCAACCAGGGTGGCGGCGGAGGCAACTTCGACGACCCTTGGGCTTCGGCCGCTCCCTCTCCCGCGCGTGCCGGTTCGGGCGCCAATTTTGACGAGGAGCCACCGTTCTAATGGCGCCTAGCGCTCGCGATCGCAAACCAGGAGCACGTGCAACGGCCAAGGCTGCGGCACTGCGCAAGCCGAAGAAGAAGGTGAACCCGCTCGACAAGGACGGGATCGCCTACATCGATTACAAGGACACCGCGCTGCTGCGCAAGTTCATCTCCGATCGCGGCAAGATCCGCGCTCGTCGGGTGACCGGCGTGACCTCGCAGCAGCAGCGGCAGATCGCCCGTGCGGTCAAGAACGCCCGTGAGATGGCGCTCCTGCCGTACACGGCCACCACCCGCTGAGAGGAGGCACCGATATGAAGATCATCCTGACTCAGGAAGTGTCCGGCCTCGGTGCCCCAGGCGACATCGTCGAGGTCAAGAACGGCTACGGCCGTAACTACCTGCTGCCGCAGGGCTTCGCGATCGCCTGGACCAAGGGCGCGGAAAAGCAGGTCACGGTTATCAAGCGGGCCCGTGGGGCTCGCGAGATCCGCGACCTCGACCACGCCAACGAGGTCAAGGCTCAGCTCGAGGGTCTCAAGGTCAACCTGAAGGTCCGCGCCGGCGACGGCGGACGGCTCTTCGGCTCGGTCACCCCGGCCGAGATCGTCGACGCCGTCAAGACGGCCAGCGGCCCGGTCCTCGACCGGCGTCGGCTGGAGGTGCCCGGTCACATCAAGTCGACCGGCACCTACCCGGTGAAGATCAAGCTGCACCCCGAGGTGACCGCGTCGTTCAACCTGAACGTCGTTCAGGGCTGACGTCCGCAACACCACCACGAGGGCCCGCACCGAGCAATCGGTGCGGGCCCTCGTGCGTACGTCGTCAGTCGACCCCGTCAGGGCCTGGCAAATGGGCACATCCGAGCCGGGCAGCCCCGAGCCGCAGGGCGGTCACCCGATCGGCTGGCCGGTCACCGCGCTGATCAGCACCGTGGACAGGCCGCCGCCCACCACCGCGGCGGCGACGGCGATGGTCGCCGAGCGCCACGTCGTGCCCACCCGACGCAGTAGAGCCGCCACGACCAGACTGCTCACCAACGCGAGACCGAAACGTGGCGAGCCGGCGAGGAGCGACTCCAACGCGCGTGACCGGGCCGAGTCACAGCCACCTCCACTGATGTCGGTCACACAACCGGCCGGCGCCTGGCCGTCCAACGTCAACAGCCAGACGAAGATCAGCATCGCGGGCACCAGATAGCAGGCGGCCGTGTACAGCAACGGCCGGACCGAGCCGCCCGGATCCGGGTCGAGTAGATCGTCCTCAAGACGCCGAGAGAACGCACCGGTGGCCGCCGATTCGACCCGCCGCCGCACCGACGCTGCCCCGACCGCAGGCCGGTCCGCCCGACGGCGTGACGCTCCACCGGTCGGCACGGGCGCGCTGCGTGGGCGCGGAGCGGTGTAGCCCACCACCGGTGACCTGGGCGCCGACGTCGTCGGATCCATCCACCGGGGGTCGTCATCGGCCAGCCGGGTGCCGGGCCAGAACCCCTCGTCCCGTGCCGGCCAACCCTCCGCAGGCACCGGTCGGTCAGAACGCGGCGCCAGCGTACGGTCCCACTGGTCGTCCTCGATGGCGGACCGCTCCCACTGGCCGGTGCGGTCGGACCGCTCCCAACCACCGACGCTCTCCACCGCCGACCACTGCTCACTCAGGTCCGTGCCAGCCGCCGACGGCCACGCGTGCACGCCCGAGGCGTCCCACGGATCCACAGCGGGCGGATACGACGGCTCGGGCTCAACCACCCGGTCGGAGCCCCGGACCCACGGGTCAGCCGGCGGACGCGACCAGGACTCCTCGGCCGCACGACGGCTGCGCCGGGTGGGACGCCGCACCTCCGGCTCGGGCGCGGGCTCGCTCGGGGTGGACTCCAGATCGCCACCTGACCAGACCACCTGCGGACGGCCTGTGGACGCACGACGAGGACGGCGTTCCTGGACCGTGCCGGAGACCGGATCGTCCTCCCCGCTGTCGGCGCGACGACGGCCCGCGTACCCCTGCTCCTGCGGACGGTCGAGGGTCCACTCCCGAGTGTGGTCCGAGTCGGGCGCGGCGCCGATCGCCGCCTGCCCACGCCACCCTGTCTCGCCGCCCCGCCGCCGGCCGCTCGCTGACTCGGCCGACCGCCGCCCAGCACCGGACGTGGGTATCTCGCGCTCGTCCTCGTCCGGGGCCGCGTGGCGTCCACCGCCGTCGGCGTGCCGGACACCCGACTCCAGGGCCCACCGAGGCAGGTAGGCGTCGACGGGCTCGTCCTGGCCGCGGTCCAACGCACGCCGTCGGCTGGAGGTGCGGTAGCGCCCCTCCTCGTCGTACGGCTCAACCGGAAGGGACGCCGCGCGCTCACTCCACGAGGCGGTCGGCGGGCGCTCGCGCGGGCTGCCATCCCCGCGTCCCCAGTCCCGGTAACTCACGGCCGGAGTGTGACCCTTCTGAACCCAAAGCGGAATCCGCTGTCCAGGTGTAGCCGTTCGCTGGAGATAGTACGGGACGATCGTGTCACAGAGCCGACCGAAATATCTTCCTCCACAGGCTGGGGAGCATGTTTTCGCAGGTCAGGCAGTTGTGAGGAAGAATTCCCCAACAGTTATCCACAGGTTGTGCACACTCCACGCACATGCTGTCCACCGGCATCCACAGGTTGTCCCGAGGCTCGTCCACCGGTGTTGTTGAGTCTCTGACCTCGGGGTCCGTATGGTTGGCCCTCGACCGCCGGCCTGATGGCCCCCGATCGGCCGGCCTGGTCGGACGGAAGCGTCGTACCCCAGCGGTAGAGCTGGGATCGGGTTCGGCGCAGTGGAGGGGGGACCCGTGTCGGTCACTGACGACATGCGGGCAGATTCACGCTCCGGCGGAGGCCAACCACCGGCGCAGCGGGACGGCCAGTTCGACAAGACCCCACCGCAGGACGTGGCAGCCGAGCAGTGCGTCCTCGGCGGC
>NZ_JBSFBM010000322.1:0-7635 GCF_053592955.1 Micromonospora sp. NPDC002411
CGAACACCAGGAGGGTGAGGAAGACAGCCGTGGAGTCCTCCGGCTGGATCTTCGCGGCGGAGATACCGCTACGCCAGATCGCCCAGGCGGCGACCTGTTCGTCGAGCGGCACCACCCGGTCGGTGACCAGCAGCCGGTACCCGCCGCCGGCGGTGTCCCCGTCGGTGTTGGCGTCCCCGTGGGTGTCGGCCGGGGGTTGGACGTTCGGTGGCAGGGCGGGCAGCGGCCAGTCGGCGTCGGCGATCAGCTGGACGGGCTCGCCGTCCAGGATGGCCCGGGACACCGCGGCGACCGCGCCCTGCACCGGCCAGCCCAGGGTGTCCAGCCCGGGCAGATCGACGGCGTCGGTGGCGGTGGTGATCACCGGTCGGGCGTCCAGCAGTGCGCCCACCTGCTCGGCGAGGTCGTTGCCGCCGCCGGCGTGCCCGCCGAGCAGCGCCACGGCGTGCCGGGCCGCCTCGTCGACGACCACCACGGCGGGATCGCTGTGCTTGTCGCCGAGCAGCGGCGCGAGGATCCGTACCACCGCTCCGGTGGCCAGGAACGCGACCACCGCGTCACAGCCGGCCCAGGCGGACCGCAGCGCGTCGGCCACGGTGTCCCCCTCGACCAGGCGGGCGTGCGGCCATGCGGCGGCCACGGTGTCGGCGTGCCGGCGGCCGGCGGTGGTGGCGGCCACCAGTCCGATGCGGGTGGTCACTGTCAGGTCGGGCACTGGCGCTCCCCGGTGAGGACGACCACCGGGTTGGTGGCCGCGAGTCGGATCGACCCGCCGGGCAGGTCGGCGAGGCGGGCGGCGGACAGCTGGCTGCCCTCGACCGTGTAACCGGCGGCGCGCAGCAGACCCACCGCCGGTGCGACCCGGTCCAGGGCGGCCAGGGTCAGCACCACCCGTTCGGGCCGGCAGCCCACCACGGCGGCGAGGACGTCAGCGCCGCCACCGCCGACGAAGACGGCGTCCGGCTCGGGTAACCCGGCCAGCGCCTCCGGGGCTCGCCCCGTGACGAGCCGGACGGTGACCGCGTGCGCTGTGGCGTTGGCCCGGATGGTGGCGCCGGCCTCGGGGTCCTGCTCGACGGCGAGCACGGCCGCGCCGAGCAGGGCGCACTCGATGCCGACCGAGCCGCTGCCCGCGCCGACGTCCCACACCAGCCGGCCCAGCCGGGGGCGCAGCCGGGCGACGACGAGGGCACGCACCTCCGACTTGGTGATCATGGAGTCGCGGTGGGCGTACCGGATCTCCGGCAGCGCCCACCCACCGGCCGGCGCGGCGGCCGGCTGGTTGTCGACGCGCATCCCGCCGGCGGTGACCGGATCGGGCACGGCGTCGGCAGACGCCTGGGGTGAAGCAGCGTCGGCGAGCACGGCGGGCTCAGCGTCGGTGCGGCTGAGGACCACGTGCGGGTCGGCCCAGGTCCCGGTGGCGGCCTGCTCGGGGGTCACGTCGTGGATCCGTTCGGCGTCGGTGCCCAGGTGCTCGGCGACCAGCAGGCGGCGGGGCCAGCCGATCAGGCCCGCGCCCAGCTCGGCCGCGCCGGCGCCGGGCGCGGTGAGCACCGCGACCAGTGGCAGCGCGCGGCAGGCGTTCAGCGCCGGTCGGAGGTCACGGCCGTGCGCGGTGACCACGGCGGCGCCGTCCCAGGGCAGGCCGGCGCGGGCGAACGCGGCAGCCACGCTGGACACCGCCGGCACCACCCGCAGCGGCAGCCCCGCGGCGCGCAGCCGACGGACGATGCCGAACAGGCCCGGGTCGCCGCTGGCCAGCACGACGGCCGGTACCCGGGCGGCGACGGCGTCGGCGAGGCGGTGCAGGGCGGGGGCGAGCGGCCCGAGGGTGACGGTGTCCGCGCCGGCCGGTACGGGCACCGCTGCCAGGTGCCGCGCGGCCCCGACGACCAGCCCGGCGGTGGCCAGCACCGGCGCGAGCGCGGGGTGCGGCGGAGCGCCCGCCGCGTCGAGGCCGACCACTGTCACGCCGACCCCCGGATCCATCGGGGTCGCCGGCTCCATCCGGGTCATCGGGGCCACCGGCCGGACGAGGCGACGACGCGCGCACCGGCGAAGTCGACCATCGCCACGTCCACGGTGACCGTCGGCCCGGCGAAGCGTCGCAGCACCTGGCGGACCCGCTGGCAGAGCGCGTCGCCGGCAGGTTCGAGCAGCCCGGCGGCCTCCCACAGCTCGTACGCGTGCCGCCCGGTGTTGGCCTCGGTCACGGCGGCGACGAGGGCCTCGTCACCGCCGGCCTCGGCGGTCACCGCGCCGAGCAGTGAGAGGTCCACCTTGGAGCGGGTGTAGTGGGTCATCAGCACACCGGCGGCGAGTTTGGCCAGCTTGCCGGCCATGCCGACGAAGACCACCCCGGTCATCGCGTCGCCCACGGCGGCGGTCACCGCGGCACCGGTGAAGTCACCGACCTCGACGAAGCAGACCTCGGGCAGGTCGGGCAGGAGCGCGCGGGCAGCCCGCTCGGTACGCCCACCGGTGCAGAGCACCACCGTCCGCTCCCCTTGGGCGGCCATCACGTGCACGGCCTGCACGACACTGGCCCGCCAGGACGCTGTGGAGAAGGGGCGGACGATCCCGGTGGTGCCGAGGATCGAGATGCCGCCGAGGATGCCGAGCCGCCGGTTGGTGGTCTTGCGGGCCATGATCTCGCCCCGGGGCACGCTGATCACCACGCGTACGCCGACCTCGGCGAGGTCGACCACCTCGGCCACCGCCTCGCCGATCATACGGCGGGGGGTGTCGTTGATCGCCGGGCCGCCGACCGCGAGGCCGAGGCCGGGCTTGGTCACAGTGCCGACGCCGACGCCGCCGGCGAGCCGCAGACCGGGCACGTCGGTCCAGCCCACCGTGGCGGTCAGCTCCGCGCCGTGGGTGACGTCCGGGTCGTCCCCGGCGTCCTTGACGACGACAGCCTCGGCGCGCACCGGTGGGTTGCCGGTCACCTCGCAGCGTTCGACAGGGAAGCGCACCCGCCGTCCGGCGGGCAGCCCGATCTCCACGTCCGGCTGGATCTCCCCGGTGACCAGCGCGGTGACTGCCGCCTTGGCCGCCGCCGTCGCGCACGCGCCGGTGGTCCAGCCGGTACGCAGCGCGGTGGGCCGGACCTTCGCGGTACGCGGCAGGTCCGGCTCGCGCAGCGGCGGCTCCGGGTACGTCATGGTGTGCCTGTTCCCCCGGGGCGACCGGTGGCCTGGCGGCGTAGCTCGGCGCGGGCGGCCGGCTCCGCCCGGCGGAAGCCGTGGAAGTGGCCGGGGTGGTACAGGTGCGAACGGGTGCCCTCGGCGGCGAGGGCCGGCCCGACCAGGAACAGGGTGTGCTTCCACAGCCTGTGCTGCTTGACGGTGGCCTCCAGGGTGCCGACAGTGCAGCGCACCACCAGCTCGTCCGGCCAGGTCGCCTGGTACGCCACCACGGCCGGGGTGTCCTCCGGGTAGCCGCCGGCCAGCAGCTCGGCCTGCACCTGACCGGAGCGGGCAGCGGAGAGGAACAGCGCCATGGTGGTGCCGTGCCGGGCGAAGTCGCGGACCCGCTCGCCGGGCGGCATCGGGGTCTTGCCGCCTTCGAGGCGGGTGAGGATCACCGACTGGGCCACCTCGGGCACTGTCAGCTCCCGCCCGACGATCGCCGCGACGGCGGTGAACGACGACACCCCGGGCACGATCTCGACGGAAAGGCCGAGCCCCCGACACAGGTCCAGTTGCTCCTGCACCGCGCCCCACAGCGCCGGGTCGCCGGAGTGGATCCGGGCCACCGTCAGCCCCTGCTCGGCGGCCCGCTGGTAGAGCGGCAGCACGCCCTCGATGGGCAGCTGCGACGAGTCGACGATCTCCGCGTCGGGGCGGGCGTGGCCGAGCACGTCGGCGTGCACCAGGCTGGCCGCCCAGATCACGATGTCCGCCTCGGCGATCACCCGGGCGGCCCGCAGGGTCAGCAGGTCGGCGGCACCCGGGCCGGCGCCGACGAACCACACTGTGCCGTCGCTAGTCACAGTTTTCCTCCTCGGTGGTCGCGGCGGGCCGGGACCAGCAGCGTCGACAGGTACGGCAGGTCGTGCCCGGTGGCGTCGACCGGGCCGACCCGTTCGCCGGGCAGCCCGAGGCTGCGCCCGAGGACCGCGTCGGCGAGGCGGCCCTGTCGGCGCAGCTCGGCGAGCAGCTCCGGGTGCCGCCGCCAGCCCTTGTAGACGACGACGGTGCCCGGCCCGGCGAGGGCGTCGACGAACAGCGCCGACCCGGCAGTGGCCGGCAGCAGGGTCAGCGGTTCACGTCCCTCACAGAGCGGGATGCCGCTGCGGGAGGCCAACTCCTGCATCGCGGTGACGCCTGGGACGGTCGCCACCCGCACAGCCGGGCGCAGGGCCCGCACGCTCTGCGCCAGGTAGCCGAAGGTGGAGTAGACGTTGGGATCACCGATGGTGGCGAAGGCCACCGACAGCGCGCCGGCGTCGACTGCCTCGACGACAGTGCGGGCCGCGTCGTCCCAGGCCGCCGCCCGGCGGGCGGTCACCCCGCCCCGGTCGTCCAGGGCGAACGGCAGCCGCCGCAGCCGGTCCGCCGGGACGTGGTCCCGCACCGTCGTCTCGGCCCGCCCGGTGTCCGGTTCAGGTCGGTCCGCCATCACGGGTACGAAGACCACGTCGGCCTCGCGCAGCACCCGCACGGCCTTGACGGTGAGCAGTTCCGGGTCGCCGGGGCCGACGCCGACCCCGGTCAGCGTGGCGGTCATCGGCAGGCCTCGACCAGCCGGCGGGCCGCCTCGGGGTGACCGGCCCAGTGGGTGTGCAGGTAGGAGGCGTGCACCCGTCCGGCGACGAAGCCGTGCGCGGTGTCGTCCCACCGCCACGCCGGCCGGTCGCCGTGCCCCGGGTCGGTGGTGGTGCGGTGGAACTCGTGTCCGCGTACGGGCTCGCCGGCCACTGCCACCGGGGAGTCGGTGACCGCCACCGCCTCGCGGTAGCCCAGGGTGAGGCGGCCGGTCATCCGGGCGGTCAGGTCCAGTCGGCCGCACATGGGTACGCCGTCCAGGGACCGCCCGAGGTAGAGCAGCCCGGCGCACTCGGCCACGATCGGCCCGTCGAAGTCGGCCAGCTCGGCGCGCAGCGCGGCGTTCCCGGCCAGCGCCTCCGCGTACGCCTCGGGGAAGCCGCCCCCGATCACCACCGCACGGGTGCCGGTGGGCAGTGCCGGGTTACGTAGCGGGTCGACGGTGACCACGTCCGCGCCGGCGGCGGTGAGCAGTTCGGTGGTCTCCGCGTACGAGAAGGTGAAGGCCGGACCCCCGGCGAGCGCGACCCGTGGCCGCCCCGCGTCGGCCGGCCCACCGACGGCCGCGACCGGGTCCCACGCCGGGGCGGTCAGCGGTCCGGCGCTGCGGGCCAGGGCGAGCACGGCGTCCAGATCCACTGTGGCCTCGACCAGCTCGGCGAGCGCGGCGACGATCGCCAGGGACTCGGGCGCCCGCTCGGCGACCGGCACCAACCCGAGGTGCCGGGCCGGCGCGGCCACCTCGGCGGCCCGGGTGACGGCCCCGAGCACCGGCACGCCCACCTCGGCGAGGGCGTCGCGCAGCAGCGTCTCGTGCCGGGACGAGCCGACCCGGTTGAGGATCACCCCGCCGATCCGTACGGCCGGATCGAACGCGGCCATGCCCAGCGTCAGCGCGGCGGCGGAACGGCCCTGCGCGGTGGTGTCCAGCACCAGCAGCACTGGCGCGTCGATCAGCCGGGCGACGTGGGCGGTGGACGCGAAGTCGCGACGGCCGACCGCACCGTCGTGCAGACCCATGACGCCCTCCACCACTGCGACGTCGGCGGGCGTGGGGACGCTCGCGCCGTGCCGCAGCAGACCGGCGATCCGCTCCGCGCCGACCAGGAACGGGTCCAGGTTGCGACCGGCCCGGCCGGCGGCGAGGGCGTGGTAGCCGGGGTCGATGTAGTCCGGGCCGACCTTGTGCGGGCTGACCGTCAGGCCGCGTCGGCGCAGCGCGGCGAGCAACCCGGTGGCGATCGTCGTCTTGCCGTGGCCGCTGGCCGGCGCGGCGACGACCACCCGGGGCAGCGACCACGGTTCGGTGCTGGCAATCACCACTCGATGCCCTTCTGGCCCTTCTGGCCGGCGTCCATCGGGTGCTTGACCTTGGTCAGCTCGGCCACCAGGTCGGCGGCGGCGACCAGGCGCGGGTCGGCGTCGCGACCGGTGATGACGACGTGTTGGAAACCGGGCCGGTCGGCCAGGGTGGCGACCACCTCGTCCACGTCCACCCAGCCCCACTTCATCGGGTAGGTGAACTCGTCCAGCACGTACAACCCGTAGCGTTCGGCGGCCAGGTCACGCTGGATCTGCCGCCACCCCTCCAGGGCGTCGGCGGCGTGGTCGGCGTCGCCGCCGCGCTGGATCCAGGACCAGCCCTCACCCATCTTGTGCCAGGCCACCGGTGCGCCCTGGCCGGTACGCTCGTGCACCTCGCCGAGGGCCCGGAAGGCGTTCTCCTCCCCCACCCGCCACTTGGCGCTCTTGACGAACTGGAACACGCCGATCGGCAGGCCGGCCGTCCAGGCCCGCAGCGCCAACCCGAACGCGGCCGTCGACTTCCCCTTCATCTGTCCGGTGTGGACCACGAGCAGTGGCCGATGCCGCCGCTGCCGGGTCGTCAACCCGTCGGCGGGCACCACACTCGGCTGTCCCTGCGGCATCAGCGATCTCCCCTTCGCGCGATCCTGCGGTGTCGATGGGCCATCGGTGCCCCCGTCACGCCGCCACCGGCAGCCCGGCATCCCGGGCAGGCGGGTGGGTGAGGGCGGCCAGCGGGTGGTGCGGCGCGTGCAACTGCGTCGCCAGACGACGCGCCAGGTTCAGGCGTACCGGGCCGGTTTCGCAGTCCACGACGACGCAGGGAGCGCCCGTCGCCGCCAGGACCGCCGCCGCTCCCGCCGCCCGGTCCAGCGGGCGGGTGCCGGCGGTGGCCCGGCCGTCGGTGACGACGAGGACGAGGGGACGCCGCAACGGGTCGCGCAGGCGCTCCACCCGCAGCAGGTCGGCCGCCGCGAGCAGCCCTTCGGCCAGCGGCGTACGCCCACCGGTGGGCAGTTCGGTCAGCCGGGTCGAGGCGGCCAGCACCGACGAGGTGGCCGGCAGCACCGTCCGCGCGTCGGCGCCCCGGAAGGCGATCACCGCGACCTTGTCCCGCCGCTGGTACGCGTCGGTGAGCAGCGCGAGCACCGCGTCCTTCACCGCGGTCATCCGCTGCCGGGCGCCCATCGACCCGCTGGCGTCCACCACGAACAGCACCAGGTTGCCCTCGCGCCCCTCCCGGACCGCCTCACGCACGTCGTCCGGACGCAACCGCAGGGGGCCGGTCAGCCGCCCCCGTGACGCCTGGTGCGGCGCGGCGGCGCGGACTGTCGCCGGCAGGTGCAGCGCACCGACCCGACCGTTCGGCACCCGGGCCCCTGTGGTGCGCCCCCGCCCGGTGCGGGCCCGCGAACGCCGGCCCAGCGGTGCAGCGCCACCATGAGCTGACCGTAGAACCATTCGTTGAGTGAGCACCGGGGCACCGACCGCGATGGACGAGGCCGGTTGGTCGCGGGTGGACCGCAACGGTGGGCGGATCTGGCCGCGTACCGACCCG
>NZ_JBSFBM010000323.1:0-7616 GCF_053592955.1 Micromonospora sp. NPDC002411
AGGTCCCGTGCCCAGTAGGCGTTGTTGCCAGGTAGGTGCTCCGACCACGGGCCGAGCGGCTCGGTCTGGGGGAGGCGGTCACCCCATTCGGGCGAGGTTGGGATGGGGGTCGTGCGGGGACCCGTGCGGGGACGTTCGACGCCGGCCGTCCGCGCGAGGTGAGCGCGGTGGGTGGGATCCCGGGCCCGGCAACTGGGAGGAGTGGACCCGATGGTGGACGCGACCACGAGGTTCTTCGAGGACCTGGACCGGCGGGGGTACGAACCCCTGCTGGCGAAGACCTCCGGGACACTGCGTATCGACCTGCACGAGGGGGCGCAGACCCGGCACTGGCTGCTGAGGATCGACCACGGCCGGCTGAACGTGAGCCAGGAGGATCGGGAGGCCGACACCGTCATCGGCGCCGATCCGGTCCTGTTCGACGACATCGCCTCCGGGCGTGAGCACGGCCTGGCCGCGTTGTTGCGGGGGGACATGACGGTGTCGGGTGACGCTCGTCTGGTCGTGCAGGTCGAGCGGATCTTCCCGGGTTCCCCGGACGCCCGTGGGCCCCGTCGCCGCTTCGTCGGGGAGGTGCACTGATGGGGCAGAGCAACACGATCCGGATCCTGGACGGCAACACGTTCGTCGTCTGCGAGGACACCGGTGACATCGAGGCGACGCCGAGCGAGCCGACCGGGCTCTTCTCCATCGACACCCGGTTCCTGTCGACGTGGGTGCTGACCGTCAACGGTGAGCGCCTCAACTCGCTCTCCTTCGACGACCTGCAGTACTTCGAGTCGCGGTTCTTCCTGGTGCCGGGCATGGCCACGCACTACGTGGACGCGAAGCTGTCGATCATCCGGGAGCGCGCGGTGGGGAGCAGCTTCCGGGAGCAGCTCACCATCCTCAACCACGACGAGAAGCCGGTCGACCTGGAAGTACGGATGGACGCGGCGTCGGACTTCGCCGACCTGTTCCAGGTCAAGGACGAGATTCTGAACAAGAAGGGCGAGATCTACACCGAGGTCGAGTCGGACCGGCTGCGGCTGGGGTACCGGCGGGGCAACTTCCGGCGGGAGACCATCATCTCCTCGTCGATGTCGCCTCGGTACGACAGCAAGGGGTTCGCGTACACCGTGCACCTGGAGCCCAACGAGCAGTGGGAGGCCTCGATCCACGTCGAGACGCACGCGGTCGGGCCCGGTGGCCGGGATCTGCGCCTGGGTCTGCGCATGCGCGACACCGAGCGGCTCGCCCTCCAGCACGACCTGGAGCAGTGGATCGCCGACGCCCCGAAGGTCAACAGTGAGCACGGTCGCGTGGCCAGCACGTACCGGCGCAGCCTAATCGACCTGGCCGCGCTGCGCTTCTCACCGCTGTCGCTGGGTGGGGCCACCCTGCCGGCCGCCGGTCTGCCCTGGTTCATGACCATGTTCGGTCGGGACAGCATCCTGACCTGCCTACAGACGCTGCCGTTCACCCCACAGCTGTCGAAGACGACGCTGCGCATCCTGGCCTCGCTCCAGGGCAGCCGGTTCGACGACTTCCGGGACGAGGACCCGGGTCGCATCCTGCACGAGATGCGCTACGGCGAGACCGCGGCCTTCGAGGAGCAGCCGCACTCGCCGTACTACGGCTCGGTGGACGCGACGCCGCTGTTCGTCATTCTGCTCGACGAGTACGAGCGGTGGAGCGGGGACGTCGCGCTGGTCAAGGAGTTGGAGCAGGAGTCCCGGGCGGCGCTGAAGTGGATCGACAACTACGCCGACCTGGTGGGCAACGGCTACATCTGGTACGAGCGGCGCAACACCGACACCGGTCTGGAGAACCAGTGCTGGAAGGACTCCTGGGACTCGATCTCCTACTCCGACGGCACCCTTCCGCCGTTCCCGCGCGCCACCTGCGAGGTGCAGGGGTACGCGTACGACGCGAAGGTCCGCGGGGCACGGTTGGCCCGCGAGTTCTGGGATGACCCGGAGTTCGCCGACCAGTTGGAGCGGGAGGCGGCAGAGCTGAAGGTGCGGTTCAACCGGGACTGGTGGGTGGACGACGGCGGGTACTTCGCCCTGGCCCTGGATCCGGACGGCCGCCAGTGCGACATCCTCAGCTCCAACATCGGTCACCTGCTGTGGAGCGGGATCGTGGACTCCGAGCGGGCGGAGAAGCTCGCCGAGCACCTCGTCGGGCCGCGACTGTTTTCCGGTTGGGGCGTACGCACCCTGGCCGAGGGGGAGACCAGGTACAACCCGATCGGCTACCACAACGGCACGATCTGGCCGTTCGACAACTCCTTCATCGCCTGGGGTCTGCGCCGGTACGGCTTCGCCGAGGAGGCCGCCACCATCGCGAACGGCATCCTGGACGCGGCCACGTACTTCGACGGCCGGTTGCCGGAGGCGTTCGGCGGCTACCCGAGGGAGCTGACGAAGTTCCCGGTGGAGTATCCGACGGCGTGCAGCCCGCAGGCCTGGTCCACCGGCACGCCGCTGCTGCTGTTGCGCACCATGCTCGGTCTGGAGCCGCACGAGGGGCACCTGGCGGTCGAGCCACGACTGCCGGTGGGCATGGGGCGGATCGAGGTGTTGGACATTCCGGGTCGGTGGGGTCGGGTGGACGCTTTCGCCCGGGGCCGACTGGACCTGGACAACCTCGACGGCTGAGGAACCGACCGACGAACCGGCGGTGGCACGCGGGTCGTGTCGCCGCCGGTTCGCCACCGAGCCGAACCCCAGCCCGGCAGGGTAGATTCTGCGGATGCCGGAGCTCGTGTACCCGCCCGTTATCGCCACCGCCAAGACGATGTTCCGTCTCCTCGACCTGAAGATCACCATCGAGGGCGCCCACCACGTACCCCGCGCGGGCGGGGCGGTGTTGGCCAGCAACCACGTCAGCTACCTCGACTTCATCTTCGCCGGTCTGGGCGCCAACGCGTCGGGTCGGCTGGTCCGCTTCATGGCCAAGGACTCGGTCTTCACACACCGGATCTCCGGTCCGCTGATGCGGGGCATGCGGCACATCCCGGTGGACCGGCAGGCCGGCGCTGCCTCGTTCCGTGCCGCCGTGAACGCGCTCAAGCAGGGGGAGGTCGTCGGCGTCTTCCCGGAGGCGACGATCAGCCGGTCGTTCACCGTCAAGGAACTCAAGAGCGGCACGGTCCGGATGGCCCGCTCGGCGAAGGTGCCGGTGTTGCCGGTTGCGCTCTGGGGCACCCAGCGGCTCTGGACCAAGGGTCGGCCCCGCACGCTGACCCGACGGCACACGCCGATCACCATCCTGATCGGCGAGCCGATCAACCCGGCGGACTTCCCGGACCCGAACGTGCTGGCCGCCGAGCTGACCACCCGGCTCAGCGCTCTCGTCGACCGGGCCCAGCGGGACTATCCGGAAAAGCCGGCCGGTCCGGAGGACTCCTGGTGGCAGCCGGCACACCTGGGCGGCACCGCGCCCACGCCGGAGGAGGCCGCAGCTCTGGACGACGCCGCCGAGCACAGCACTCCCAGCGCCTGACGTCGACGTGGCCGGATCGTTCCGCACCTGGGCATGATGGTGTCTCCCGGTCCGGTCGTCATCCGGTCAGGATCTTCAGTCATGAGCAGAGCAGCACTCGTCGTGATCGACGTCCAGGAGTCCTTCCGTCAGCGCCCGATCTGGGCGTATGGCTCGAACCCCGACCTGGTCCGCCAGGTCGAACGGCTGGTCGCCGCGGCCCGGGAGCGCGGCGACCTGGTGGTCTGGGTCCTGCATTCCGAGCCCGGCACGGGTGGGCTGTTCGACCCCGACCTCGGGCACGTGCGGCTGATCGACGGGCTCGTCCCGGTCGACGGTGAGCCGACGCTGGTCAAGACGGCGCACAACGCGTTCACCACCACGAACCTTCAGCAGGTGCTCACCCAGGCCGGCATCCACGACCTCACCGTCTGCGGCATCCGCACCGAGCAGTGCGTGGAGACCACCACCCGGGTCGGCGCGGACCTCGGCTACCGGATGACATTCGTCACCGACGCCACGTTGACCTTCCCCATCCCACACCGGGATCTGCCGGAGACCGCCACGGTCGCGGAGATCCTCGCCGACCCGCGCACCCTGACCAACGAGGAGATCGTCACCCGCACCGAGTACGCGCTGGCTGGCCGCTTCGCGACCATCCGCACCGTGGACGAGGTGACCGGCGCGACCCTCGCCGGTACCCGGGGCTGACGCGATGACCCGGGTCGTCTTCCTGCTGGTACCGCAGGTGCATCTGCTGGACCTCGCCGGGCCGGCCCAGGTCTTCTCCAGCGCCGCCGACCTCGGGTTCGACTACCGCCTGCACTACGTCGCCGAGCGGGAGCAGGTGCCCACCGTGCAGGGCGTACCCCTGGTCGCCGAGACCCGGTGGCCCGAGCTGACCCCGGACGACCTGGTGATCGTGCCGGGTTGGCGGCCGTCGGCGCACGGGCCGGAGGGACCGGTGTCGCCCGCTGACCTGCGGCGGCTGGCCGACCACCACGCGGCCGGCGGCACTGTCGCCAGCGTCTGCGCCGGGGCGTACGCCCTCGGACGCGCCGGGCTGCTCGACGGCCGACGGTGCACCACCCACCACGAGGTGCAGGACGACCTGGCCCGCCGTCACCCGGCGGCCCGGGTGGTCCGCGACGTGCTGTACGTGGTCGACGACCGGGTGGTCACCTCGGCCGGCATCGCCAGTGGCATCGACGTGGCGCTGCACCTGGTCGCCACCCGGCACGGGCCCGGGGCCGCCGCGAAGATCGCCCGCACGCTCGTCGTGTACGCCCGCCGTCACGGGCACGAGCAGCAGGCCAGCGCGATGATGCGGCACCGCTCCCACCTGTCCGACTCGGTGCACCGGGTGCAGGACCTGATCGACAGCCGGTACGCCGAGACACTGCCACTGGCCGACCTGGCCGCCGCCGGAGGTCTCGCGGAGCGGACGCTGACCCGGCTGTTCCGGGCGGCCACCGGGCTCACTCCGCTCGGCTACCAGCAACTGCTGCGGGTGGAACGTGCCGAGCACCTGATCGGGCACGGCGCGACGGTGGAGGCCGCTGCGCGGACCGTCGGCTTCAGCGATGCCCGGATGCTGCGCCGCCTGCGAGCCCGCCCCACGAGGTCGGCTCCGGCCCCGAACGGTAGTAGTCGTCCCGGGAGTGGAACTCCACCGGCAGCGAGCCGGGCAGCGTGACCCGGGTTTCCCCGGCGAGGAGGGCGGGGCCGGCCCGCAGCAGCAGCACGTCGCGCTCCTGCGCCGAGAGGTCGACCAGCTGGGGATGGGTGAGCCGGAACATGGCCACCGCCCGGCGGATCTGCTGAGCCAGCGCCGCGACCTCGGCCGGCGGCCCACCGAGAGCCAACGCCGGCTGTTGGATGGTGCGCAACGCGTCGCAGACGATCAGCAACTGCGAGGGTGTGTCCTGCTCGGCCGCCGGCAGCTCCAACCGGGACGGCCACTGCCAGCGGATCTGGCCGCTCATCAGGCCGTTGAGTCGGGCGGGCGGCCGTGCCCGGGTCGTCTCGGCCACGACCAGCGACAGGTGCGACCCGCTGCCCACCCAGCAGATTCGCTGGTCGGTGATGGTCACCGCGACCGGCTCGGGTAGCTGCCACCGGCGCCGTACCTCGCTCGGCCCGAGCAGGTAACCCGCCACCAGCAGGCGGTGGTGGCCGAGGACCCGCTCGCCGGGGACCGGGCGCAGGCTGTAACGGCGATCCAGGATCGGCCCCACATCGTCGTCGGGCGCGTCGAACCGGTGGGGACCGATGAAAAAGGGGGACGCGTCGGCGTGCATCGTCACGACCTCCCGTTCGGCTGGCTGTGATGAGAAGCCTGTCGGATCGGAGGCCCGCTGTCATGACGCCTGTTAGGGGGTCGGCCGGTCGTGCGTCGCCTGTGACCGGTAGATGCCGATCTCCTCCGGGCGGACGAGGCCGTCCTCGATCGCGCGGGCGAGTAGTGCCGCCTTTGTGGCGGCTGGCCGCCCCGCCCGGGTGTACTTGATCCGCGCACGGTCGACGTACTGCTTCACCGTGTGCTCGCTGATCTGCATCCGGCGGGCCACCGACGCCTTGGACATCGACTGGAACCAGAGCAGCAGCGCCTCACGTTCCTTGTCGGACAGCATCGGCCGATCCGGCCGTGGGTCGCCGACCATTGCCCCGGCCAACGCCGGTGGCACGTACGGCCGGTCGCTCGCCGCGGCCAGCACGGTCGCCACGCAGTGCTCCCGTCCCTCGTGCTTGGCCAGGAACGCCGCCGCCCCGGCGTCCAGCGCGGCGAGCATGGTCTGCGGGTCGGTGTGCTCGGAGTAGACCACCACCCGCCGCCCGGCGGCGCTCAGCTCGGCCAACTTGTCCAGCGCCATCCGCCCGTGCAGTCGCAGGTCGAGCAGGACGACGTCGGCGTCCGGAGCGGCCCGCAGCACCTCGTCCGGGTCGTCGCCGGTGGCCAGCACGGTCAGCCGCGGCTCGGTGGCGAGCCAGGCCCGGACACCCTCGACCACGACCGGGTGGTCGTCGACGATCGCCACCCCGATCGGCCGTCCGTCGGTCATCGCCGCCACCGGGTCTGCGCCCATCTGATGTCCCCGTCCCGTTCGTAGAGGTGCTCCACCTGCCCGCCGTCGTGTTCCGCGAGCGGTGGCCCGGTCGCCTCCGGCCCCTCCCGGTCCGGGGTGACCAGGCTGACCACCACCTCGTTCGGGCCGGAGACCACTGTCAGCCGGGCCCAGCCGTGGGCGTCGGCGAGGGTGGCGGTGAGCGGGTCGGCCAGCCGACGTCGGATCTCCACCGGCAGCGGTGGCGGGTTCCCGATGGTGACCAGGTCGATCGGTAGGCCGTTACGTTCGGCCAGGTCGGCGGCAGCCCGCAACTCATGCAGCAGCGGGTCGGGCACGTCGTCGGACTCGGCGATCAGACGGCGTAGCCGGGCGGCGGCCAGCACGCTGCGGCGTTGCACCTCCGGGTCGTTCGGATCGGCCTTACCGTCGGCCAACTCCCCGAGCACCCGCCCGGCTGCCGAGCTGACCAGCGCGAGCCGGTCCCGGCGGTCCCGGCGGCCACGTTCCGCGGCGTCGCGCTCCGCCGCCAGCGCATGGTCGGCAGCCGAGACGGCGGCCCGTTCCCGAGCCAGGGCGACGATCGCGGTGCTGCCCACGAACACCGCCACCGGCAGGGAGAACGTGCCGTAGACGTACATCACGTAGCGGGCCACGTCGGTCGGGTCGGCCCCGTGCCCGAGTACGGCGACCAGCGCGATCACCGCATGTGTGCTCAGCAACGCGATCAGGCCGACGACGCGCCGCCCCCACACCGCCAGCACGAAGAACCAGCCGAGCGTGCCCCACACCCAGTTGGCGGCGGTGAACAACTGCCCCTCGCCGGCGGCGGCGAAGACAGCCGCGTCGACGACGAGGAGGAAGCAGGCCAACGGCCAGGGCGGCAGCGGCGAGCCGCGCAACAGGCGCAGCCCGGCCACCGCGCCGACGACCGCGACCAGCACCCACGCGCCGACCACCACGGCCGGCGCGGCGAACTCCGAGCGGGCGGCCAACACCGCCGGCAGCCCGATCGCGACGTGCCACACCAGCGCGATGGCGACGGCGGCGATCCGGGCACCCCGGTCGGACGCGTGCGCGACG
>NZ_JBSFBM010000324.1:0-7606 GCF_053592955.1 Micromonospora sp. NPDC002411
GGCCGTGCCACCGTCGACGGTGGTCACCGGTTCGGCCACCGGACGCGTTCGAGTTGGGCGGCGACACCGAAGCCGTGGTCTACGCGGGGACGGGTAGGTAGCGCCCGATGACGGCGCTGCCCACCCTCGCCGTGGTCGGAGCGACAGGTGCCGTCGGCACCGTGATGTGTGAGCTGCTCACCGGACGACGCAACGTCTGGGGAGAGATCCGGCTGCTCGCCTCCGAGCGCTCGGTCGGCCGTCGGGTGCGCTGCCGAGGCGAGGAGATGGTCGTCCAGGCGCTGACCCCCGAGGCGTTCGACGGGGTCGACGTGGCGATGTTCGACGTCCCCGACGAGGTCTCCGCCGAGTGGGCGCCGATCGCCGTCTCGCGGGGCGCGATCGCTGTCGACAACTCCGGCGCGTTCCGGATGGACCGGGACGTCCCGCTGGTCGTTCCGGAGATCAACCCCGAGCAGGTCCGCAACCGGCCCCGGGGCATCATCGCCAACGCCAACTGCACCACCCTCGCGATGATCGTCGCGGTCGCGCCGCTGCACCGTGAGTACGGCCTGCGGGAGCTGGTGCTCGCCTCCTACCAGGCGGTCTCCGGGGCGGGGAAGTCCGGCGTCGACATCCTGCACGACCAGCTCACCAAGGTCGCCGGCGATCGGGCGCTCGGCTCACGCACCGGTGACGTCCGGCAGGCGGTCGGCGACGACCTCGGCCCGTTCCCGGCACCCCTCGCGCTCAACGTGGTGCCCTGGGCCGGTTCCCTTGCCGACGCCGGCTGGTCGTCGGAGGAAATGAAGATCCGCAACGAGTCGCGGAAGATCCTCGGCCTGCCCGACCTCAAGGTGTCCGCCACCTGCGTCCGGGTGCCGGTGGTCACCGCGCACTCGGTGGCCGTGCACGCGGTCTTCGCCAGCGAGGTGGACGCCGAGGGCGCCCGCGAGGCGCTGCGCAACGCGCCCGGCGTGATCCTGGTCGACGATCCCGGCGCCGGAGAGTTCCCCATGCCGATCGACGCGGTCGGCACCGACCCGTCCTGGGTCGGCCGGATCCGCCGCGCCCTGGACGACCCCCGCGCCCTCGACTTCTTCGTCACCGGCGACAACCTCCGCAAGGGGGCGGCCCTCAACACGGCCCAGATCGCCGAACTACTTGCCAAGGAGCTGAAGGCCGGCTAGGCGGCGGACAGGTGGACGCCGTCCCGGCCCTGGCGCTTCACCGCGTACAGGGCCTGGTCGGCTCTGCGCAGGGTGCGGTCTGGGGTTTCGCCGGGGCGGGGCAGTGCCACGCCCACACTGATCGTGCGGCCGACGCGTCGGGCCGCCTCGGTCAACCGTTCGGCGATCCGGACCGCCTCCTCGGGGCGGCTCACCTCGATCACCGCGACGAACTCGTCGCCGCCGATCCGGTACAGCTCGTCGCCGTGGCGTAGCGCCGCCTCCAGCGCCCGGGCCAACCCGACCAGCACCCGGTCGCCGGCCTGGTGGCCGTACGTGTCGTTGACGGTCTTGAAGCCGTCCACGTCGATCGCCAGCAGGGCCGTACGCCCCGGGGTGGCCGTCGCGATCCGCTGCCCGAACGGGCCGGTGTGCCGCAACCCGGTCAGCGGGTCGGAGCTGGCCTGTTCCCGCAGTCGGGCCAGCGTGCGCAGCCGGTCCACGCTCGTCCAGGCCTGCCCGGCGAGCAGTTCCATCAGGCTGACGGTGGTCGGGTCCGGGCGCAGCGCGCGTTCGTCCGCGACCAGCAGCACCCCGCCGACCTCAGGTGGTCCCACCGGAACGGCGACCAGCGTGCGAACTCCGGCCCGGGTCAACGGCCGGTAGTCCTCGGTCGGGAGATGCCCCGCCTCGCCCAACGTGTAGCCGGCTCCGTACCGGTGTGCCCGGTCGACCATCCGGTCCAGCGCGGCCGGGCCCGACTCGGTCAGCTCGGCCCGAATCCGGATCTCCAGTTCGCTCGGCGTCGTCGGCGACGGGCCGAGCTGACCCGCCATCAGCAGCACCGCTGTGGAGAGGGCGGAGACCTCCCGTGCGGCGCACGCCGCCACGCCCAGCACGTCCGCCTCGGTGGGCGCGGCGGAGAGCGCGGCCGCGTGCCGGAGCAGTTTCTCGCTGCGGCTCTCCTCCGGTGGACCTCCGAGGGCGGCGATCCGCGCACCGAGTCGGTCGGCCACCTGCTGCGCGGTCTCCCGCCACGGCTCCAGGTCGACCGGCTCACTCCACTGCAGGTCGAGGACGCCGATCGCCCGGCCCGCCGGGTCCAGCACCGGTACGCACAGCTCGGCTGTCACGTCCGGGCGTACCGGAAGGTAGTCCGGATCGGCGCTCACGTCCGGGACGGCTGCGGGGGATCCGGTGTCGTGCACCCGGCCGACGATGCCGGTGCGCGCCGGCACTGTGGCGAAGACCTGCCAGGCCCCGGTCGCCGCGACGCAGCGCAGACGGTCGTGGGCCGCGAGCAGCACGGAGATGGTCGCCGGGGTGTGGCGGGACAGCGCGCTGACCGTCCACCGACAGGCCTCCGGCGTGCTCGACGCCATCGGCAGGCGGACGGTGACGTCACGGATGACTCGCTGATGATCCACTCGCACGTCGTTCCAGGTAGGGGAGGAGCCCGGCCGGCGCCGAGCCGCGCGATCAAGCGTACTCACGACTGTGCGAAACCGACTTTATTCGTACACACGTGCTATCCACAGGCTGTGGACGCAGCCTGTGGGCAGCGGGCACCGCGAACCAGCGCCCGGCGATAGCGTGAGAACCCCGGCGCCGAGGAGACGATCCATGATCATCGCTCAGCTCAGTGACCCGCACCTGACCACCGGCCTGCTCGCCTCCGCGCCGACCGCGGGGCTGCACCGCGCGCTCGGCCGGGTGCTCGCGTTGCGCCCCCGCCCGGACTGCGTGGTGATCACCGGTGACCTGGTCGACCACGGGCGACCCGACGAGTACGCGGCGCTGCGCGAGCTGATCGGCCGGTTCCCGCTGCCGGTGCACCTGGTCCCCGGCAACCACGACGACCGGGAGTCGCTGCTCGACGCGTTCGGAGGCACCCCGTGGCTCGGCGGCGGCTTCTCCGCCTACTACCACGTCGACCACGAGGCGGCGTCGATCGTGGTGCTCGACTCGCTCGTCCCCGGCAGCGACGGTGGTCGCCTCGGCGAGGAGCAGCTCGGCTGGCTCGACGGGGTGCTGACCGGGCGGCCCGAGGTGCCCGCAGTGATCTGCCTGCACCATCCGCCGGTGGCGGTCGGCATCCCCGCGGCCGACTCCATCCGGCTCGCCGACGGCGACGCGCTCACCGAGGTGATCGGCCGGCACCGGCACGTCGTCCGGGTCGCGGCCGGCCACCTGCACCGCCCGGTCACCACGGCGTACGCGGGCACCGTGCTCACCGTGGCGCCCAGCACCTGGAAGCAGAGCACCCTCACGATGAGCGCCGACGAGCAGATCGGTTGGGTCGACGAGCCGACCGCCTTCCTGCTGCACGTCGTGCAGGCGGGCGGCTGCGTGACGCACACCGTGCAGGTGAGCCACTCCGCCGGCCAGACCTGCGGCTTCTGAGGGCGCCCGTCGTGCGGGTCTGGTACGTCGCGTACGGCTCGAACATGCACGCGGCCCGGCTGGCCTGGTACATCGGCGGCGGCTGTCCGCCCGGCGGAATGCGGACGTACCCGGGGTGCCGGGACCGACGCCCACCGAGCCGGTCGGTGCCGGTGTCGCTGCCGGGCGGCATCTACTTCGCCGGCGAGTCCCGCGCCTGGACCGGAGGTATGGCCTTCTACGACCCACACCTGCCGGGCGAGGCCGCCGCCCGCGCCTACCTGGTGACAGTGGACCAGTTCACCGACATCGCGGCGCAGGAGATGTACCGCCCAGCGGGCGAAACCGCCCACCTGACCGAGACGACAGCTGCGGCCGTCGAGGCCGCCATCGCCGGCGGACGGGCCACGCTCGGCCCCGGACGGTACGAGACGCTCGTCTGCCCGGGCAGCCGCAGCGGCGTTCCGATGCTCACCTTCACCGCACCGGAGCGGGCGTCCGCTGTGCGGTGCCGGCCACCCGCGCCGACGTACCTCCGCATGATCGCCCGTGGCCTGCGTGAGTCGCACGGCTGGCCGGCCGAACGAATCGCCAGCTATCTGGAAGTCCGACCCGGCGTGGCGGACGCCTGGCCGCCGGACGCCGTCGCCGCCCTGGTCAGCGAGGCGCTGGCCGGGCCCTGACCGCCGCCGTCACGCCGAGCCCGGCGGTCACGTGTGCCGGCCCGGCGGGCGCTGCGGGGTCACAGGGGGGTCAGGTCAACCGAGCAGGAACTCGCGCAGCGCGGGGGCGAGTGTCGTCGGCGGCACCTCGTGGTTGCCACCGTCGAGGCTGACGGACCGTCCGCCAGGAACCGCCTCGGCCGCGGCCCGGCTGCCGTCCCGCAGCCACTGCGGACTTCCGGTGCTGTCCACCGCGAGGGTCGGTGCCGTGATCGTCGCCAGCCGATCGGCGGGCAGTCGCCCGCCCGCCGTGATCACCGCGTCGTACGGCAGGGTGTGCGCGATCGCGGTCAGTGCGCCCCACATCGGTTGCGCCCGCATCCCGGCGACCGCCCCGGCCGGCAACCCCACCGACGCGGTGAGGAAGGCCTCCACCGCGCCGTCCCGATCGTCGGCGGCGATCAGCTCGATCAGCTGCGCGGTGATGTCCTTCCGGACGCCCACGTGCGAGCCGACCTGGAACGGCGGCTCGAACAGGACCAACCCGGTCACCGGCAGACCCTGTGCGGTGGCGAGGGCGGCCAGCACCGCGCCGGAGGAAATCCCGTAGAGCGCCGCGGAGCCACCGGCCGCCGCGATCACCGCGGCCAGATCGTCGATCTCCCGGCCGATCTCGTACGGAGCGGTGTCGCCGCTGTGCCCACGGCCCCGACGGTCGTAGCCGAACACGGTGAAGTCCGGTGCCAGCGCCTCGCCGAGCGCGCGGGTCGTGTTGCGGTCGTTGAACGCGCCGCCGACCAGGACGAGCGCGGGCCCGGCCCCGGACCGTTCGAACGCGATGGGCGTGCCGTCCGCCGATCGCACCTGCTCCACCGTCGGTGTCGTTCCGCTCACGATGCCGTCTCCGTCCGTGTCGACTCTCCCGTCCTTTCTAGACCCCAGGTCTGACGTTGTCCGGTGGACCGCAGCAAACGACGTCGCCTGCGCAGCAGATGACCGTCGATCCTGGTACGGGCCGACTCGCAGCTCCGACGTGCTGCCTGGGTCGCCCAGTCGCCGTCCGGATGAGAGGCTGTCGGCGCGGGCGGCCATCCCCAACCGCCGCCAACCACGACCCTTCCGACGGCGTCGGGTCGGCGGCCCGGTCGACCCAGAGGCCGGGCACCGCACAGGCCGATTCTCACGAGGAGATCCATGTCCATAACCAGGATGCGTCGGGCCGCTGTCGGTCTGACCGTGCTCGCGGTGGCCGCGTTCGGCGCGGTCGCCACCAGCCCTGAGGAAGCCGACGCGCGGCCGAAGCCGGTCGACGTCACCCTGCTGGCCCTCAACGACTTCCACGGCAACCTCGAACCGCCGAGCGGGTCCAGTGGCACCATCGCCGGGCAGACCGCCGGCGGCGTCGAGTACCTGGCCACCCACCTGGCCGAGCTGCGCGCCGCCGCCAAGAAGAAGAACACCATCACGGTCGCCGCCGGTGACCTGATCGGCGCGTCCCCGCTGCTCTCCGCCGCGTTCCACGACGAGCCGACCATCGAGGCGCTGAGCATGGCCGGTCTGGACTACGCGAGCGTCGGCAACCACGAGTTCGACGAGGGCGCGGCCGAGTTGCTGCGAATCCAGAACGGCGGCTGCCACCCGGTAGACGGTTGCGCCGACGGCACCCCGTACCGGGGCGCCGGCTTCAAGTACCTGTCCGCGAACGCCTTCAAGACCGCGACCGGCAAGCCGCTGATGGCCCCCTACGCGATCCACAAGGTGCAGGGCGTCAAGGTCGGCTTCATCGGGATGACCCTGGAGGGCACCCCGCAGATCGTCAGCCAGCAGGGCGTCGCCGGCCTCACCTTCGCCGACGAGGCCGACACCGCCAACCGGTACGCCCGTGAGCTGCGCCGCAAGGGCGTGGAGGCGATCGTCGTGCTGCTGCACGAGGGCGGCACCCAGGCGGCGACCGGCGGCATCAACGACTGCGTCGGCATGACCGGGCCCATCGTGGACATCGCCAACCGCATGGACCCGTCGATCGACGTGGTGGTCAGCGGCCACACCCACCAGGCGTACAACTGCAACATCAACGACAAGCTGGTCACCAGCGCCAGCTCGTTCGGTCGCCTCGTCACCGACATCGACCTGAAGATCGACCGTCGGAGTGGTGACATCCTGACCGCCTCCGCGAACAACGTCGTGGTCACCCGGGACGTCGCCAAGGACCCGAAGCAGACCGCGCTGATCAACCGGTACAAGACCGTGCTCGGCCCGGTCGCCGGCCGCCAGGTCGGAGTGACCAGCACCGCTATCACCCGGAGTCAGGAAACCCTCTTCGGTACGAGTCTGGGCGAATCGCCGCTGGGCAACCTGATCGCCGACGCGCAACTCGCCGCCACCGACGACGAAGAGGGCGCGGTCGCCGCGTTCATGAACCCGGGCGGGGTCCGGGCCGACCTCGACGCCGGCCCGGTCACCTACGAGGAGGCGTTCACGGTGCAGCCGTTCGCCAACAACCTGGTGACACTGGACCTGACCGGCGCGCAGCTCTACTGCGTACTGGAGCAGCAGTTCGTCACCGCCCGGACGCTGTACCCGTCGGCCACCGTCGGTTACGTGGTCGACCCGAACGGCACCACCGGCACGACGGCCGACCCGTGCGCCGGCACCCGGGTCGTCCGCGGCAGCCTGACCATCGGCGGCACCGCCGTCGACACCGCCGCCACGTACCGGGTCACCGTGAACAACTTCCTGGCCGGCGGCGGTGACGGGTTCAGCGCCCTCACCGGCGGCACGAACCAGGTCACCGGTCAGATCGACCTGGACGCCTTCGTGGACTACCTGACCGCCCAGTCGCCGGTCTCCGCGCCGACGCTGGACCGGATCCGCACCACCGCCGAGGTCCCCGCCAGCTGACGGTCGACCCCGCGACGTCGGGCCCCGGAGCGAATGCTCCGGGGCCCGACACGTGTCCCGGCCCTGTTTCGTCCGTCTTCCACCCTGCCCTGCGGTGCCCCGCCCCTGCCCGGCCCGTCGTGCCCTGCCCGGCCCTGCCCTGCTGCCCTGCTGCCCCGCCTGGCCGGCCTGCCCTGCTTTGCCGGCCCCGTCGCTTTCCCCGCCCGGCTGCTCGGCCGCCCGGCCGGCTGCGTGGCCGGCTGCGTGGCCCGCCCCGCCGCATGATCGCGCTCGAACATGGAAGTAGTGGCCTCTGCGCGCGTGGATGCCACTCGATCCAGGATCGAGCGCGATCTTGCCGCGTCCGGGCGGGTCCGCGAACAAGATCCGCGCAACATCGGGGATGTTGCTGCCTCCGGCGCGTCGGAGACAGCAACATCGGGGAAGTTGCGCGGACCTTCGGTGCGGGGGCCTGGAGAACAAGTCGGTCGAGCTGAGCCTCTGGGACTTCATCGCTGTCGGTGACCTGCGCGT
>NZ_JBSFBM010000325.1:0-7578 GCF_053592955.1 Micromonospora sp. NPDC002411
GTGTGCCAGCCGGGCGACCACGTGGTGATCCCCGACGACGCGTACGGCGGCACCTACCGGCTCTTCGCCCGTGTCGCCCAGCGCTGGGGCCTGGAGTTCACCCCGGCCAAGGTCTCCGACCCGGACGCGATCCGGGCCGCCGTCCAGCCCGGCCGCACGAAGATCGTCTGGCTGGAGACGCCGACCAACCCGCTGCTCGGCATCGCCGACATCGCCGCCCTGGCCGCCGTGGCACACGACGCGGGCGCGCTGCTCGTCGTGGACAACACCTTCGCCTCGCCGTACCTGCAACAGCCGATCGCGCACGGCGCGGACGTCGTGGTGCACTCCACCACCAAGTACATCGGCGGGCACTCCGACGTGGTCGGTGGCGCGCTCGTCGTCGCCGACGCCGGACTCGGCGAGGAACTGCGCTACCACCAGAACGCGATGGGCGCGATCAACGGCCCGTTCGACGCCTGGCTCACGCTGCGCGGCATCAAGACCCTCGGGGTACGCATGGACCGGCACTGCGACAACGCCGAGCGGCTCGCCGCGTACCTCGACGGGCACGCCAAGGTGGCCCAGGTGATCTACCCCGGGCTGCCCTCGCACCCCGGGCACGAGGTGGCTGCGAAGCAGATGCGCCGGTTCGGCGGCATGATCTCGTTCCGCGCCTCCGGCGGTGAGGACCACGCCGTCGAGATCTGCAACCGCACCAAGCTCTTCGTGCTCGCCGAGTCGCTGGGCGGCGTGGAATCCCTGATCGAGCACCCCGGCCGGATGACACACGCAAGTGCTGCCGGCTCGCCGCTTGAAGTTCCCGGCGATCTCGTGCGACTGTCTGTCGGCATCGAGACGGTCGACGACCTGCTCGCCGATCTGGAGCAGGCACTGGGCTGACCGCTGGGGAGGATGGCCGTGCAGGACATCATGGCGACCTGGGTCGGGGCGACCGCCAAGCAGATCGCCCGGGGCGTACGCCGGGGTGACGTCTCGGCCACCCAGGTCGTCGCCGACCACCTCGAGTACATCTCCCGAGCCGACCGTGAGCTGGCCGCGTTCCGGGCCGTTCGCGGCGGCGAGGCGATCACCGAGGCGGAGAAGGTCGACGAGCAGGAGGACCTCGCCAACCTGCCGCTGGCGGGGGTTCCGGTGGCGGTGAAGGAGAACACCCCGGTCGCCGGCCTGCCCACCTGGAACGGGTCGACGGCCGCCCGCACCGACGTCGCGGAGGCCGACCACGAGGTGGTGCGTCGGCTGCGCGGAGCGGGCGCGGTGATCCTGGGTGTGACCCGGATGCCGGAGCTGGGGCTGTGGGCGCTCACCGACGACGACAGCGCGGTGACCCGCAATCCGTGGGACAGCACGCGTACCCCCGGTGGCTCCTCCGGCGGCGCAGCCGCCGCGGTGGCCGCGGGGCTGGTGCCGATCGCGCACGGCAACGACGGTCTCGGCTCGATCCGGATCCCCGCGGCCTGCTGCGGCCTGGTCGGGCTCAAGCCGGGTCGTGGTGTGGTGCCCTGCCAGCTCGGTGCGGACGACTGGTTCGGCCTCACCGAACACGGCATGCTGACCAGCACGGTCGCCGACGCGGCGGTCGGCTTCTCGGTGCTCGCCGGTCGACGTCCCGAGAAGCTGGTCCCGCCGCAGCGGCTGCGGGTGGGCGTCTCGTTGCGGTCCCCGGTGCGGGGTGTCACACCTGACGAACCCAACCGCGACGCGGTGGCCGCCGCCGGCCGGCTCCTCGCCGCCGCCGGGCACGACACGGTGCCGGCCGATCCGGTCTACCCCACCGCGCTCGGCCTGCAGGGCATCGCCACGTGGTTCGCCGCGGCCGCCACCGACGTCCGGGCGTCCGGGCTGGACCGGCGTGGTCTGCAACGGCGTACCCGGCGGCACGTCGCGCTGGGCGAGTGGGCGCAGCGCCGCGGTTACGTGCGGGAGGCCGACCGGGCGGCGTGGCGGCAACGGTCGATCGACTTCTTCGGCGACCACTCCGTCGACCTGCTGCTCACCCCGGCGTTGGCCACCGCGCCGCCGGAGGCCGCGCGCTGGTCCGAGCGGTCGTGGCGGGCGAACATGACGGCCAACATCCGGTACGCCCCGTACGCCGCACCGTGGAACGTCGCCGGCCTTCCGGCGGTGGTGGTACCGGTGGGTCGGCGCCCGGATGGTCTGCCGGTCGCGGTGCAACTGGTCGGTCCGCCCGGCTCGGAGTTGCTGCTGCTCGGTGTGGCCGGCCAGTTCGAGATGGCCGCCCCCTGGGCGCGCCACGCCCCCGGCTACCCCCGGATCGGGACGGGGTCGCCGGCCGTCGCATGATCGGCCGCCCCCGACTGGCGATCGACTCGGGATCGCCGATGTGGCGGTATCGAGGTGGGAGGGATACCGCCGTGTCGGCGATGTCGCGGTGATCGAGCCGGTGTCGCCGCCGAGGGCTCCGGGGGCGGGTGGCACGATCGGGGGCATGACGGAACTGGTCGGTCTCGACGACGTGCGGGCCGCACGGGAGTTGCTCGCTGGCGTCACCCGGACCACCCCGCTGGAGCCCTCGCGTCCGCTGAGCGCGGCGCTGGGCGGGCCGACCTGGCTCAAGTGCGAGAACGTGCAGCGTGCCGGCTCGTACAAGGTGCGGGGCGCGTACGTGCGGATCTCCCGCTTGTCGGCGGCGGAGCGGGAGCGCGGCGTGGTCGCGGCGAGCGCGGGCAACCACGCGCAGGGCGTGGCCCTCGCCGCCGGCCTGGTCGGCACGCACGCCACCGTCTTCATGCCGGTCAACGCGCCGCTGCCGAAGGTGGCGGCCACCAAGGGGTACGGCGCGCAGGTCGAGTTGGCCGGCAACACCGTCGACGAGTCGTTGGTCGCCGCCCACACGTACGCCGAGCGCACCGGCGCGGTGCTGATCCACCCCTTCGACCATCGGGACGTGATCGCCGGCCAGGGGACTGTCGCGCTGGAGATCCTCGAACAGTGCCCGGACGTGAAGACGATCATCACCGGAGTCGGTGGCGGCGGTCTGATCTCGGGCATGGCGGTGGCCGCGAAGGCGCTGCGGCCGGAGGTACGGATCATCGGCGTCCAGGCGGCCGGTGCGGCGGCGTTCCCGCCCTCACTGGTGGCCGGCGAGCCGGTCCGGCTGCCCACGTTCTCCACCATCGCCGACGGCATCGCTGTCGGCCGGCCGGGGGAGATCACCTTCAACCACGTGCGCAAACTGGTCGACGAGGTGGTCACGGTGTCCGAGGAGGACATCTCCCGTGCCCTGTTGATGCTGCTGGAACGCGGCAAGCAGGTTGTCGAGCCGGCCGGGGCGGTCGGTGTCGCCGCGCTGCTGGCGGGCGTCGTCGAGGTGGAGACGCCGGTGGTCGCGGTGCTCTCCGGTGGCAACATCGACCCGTTGCTGATGATGCGGGTGATCGAGCACGGGCTGGCCGCGGCGGGTCGCTACCTGCGGGTGACGGTGCGGTGTTCGGACCGACCGGGGCAGCTCGCGTCGTTGCTCAGCCAGATCGCCGAGCACCGGGCCAACGTCGTGGATGTGGAGCACCAGCGGGCCAACCCGCACCTCGGCCTCGGCGAGGTGGAGGTGGCGTTGTCGGTCGAGACCCGTGGCGTGGAGCACTCGGACACGCTGATCAGCGCGTTGCGGGCCAGCGGCTACCAGGTGGTGTTCGCCGCCGAGGCGTGACACCCGGTGGGTGTCACGCCTCGGAAGCGGTGCTGGGGTGCGGCTCGTATGGCCGCCGACGTCAGCCGGAGAACGGCTCGAAGCTGACCACTGTCACCTTGATGTCGGCGCCGCTGGGCGCCGTGTAGGTGCAGGTCTGCCCGGCCCGGCCGCCCAGGATCGCCTTGCCCAGCGCGGACTCGGGGCTGTAGACGGTCAGGTCGGTCGTGGCGGCGATCTCCCGGGAACCGAGCAGGAAGGTCTCGGTGTCGTCGGTGTCGTCGTCGAAGTAGATCGTCACGACCATGCCGGGCGAGACCGCGTCAGCCGTCGGCGCCGTGCCGACCTTCGCGGTGCGCAGCAGCTCCTGGAGGTAGCGGATGCGGCCCTCGGCCTTGCCCTGCTCCTCGCGGGCGGCGTGGTAGCCGCCGTTCTCCTTCAGGTCGCCCTCCTCGCGCCGAGCGTTGATCTCGGCTGCGATCACCGGGCGGTTGGCGATGTGCTCGTCGAGCTCGGCCTGGAGGCGGTCGTACGCGTCCTGCGACAGCCAGGTGGCGGGCGCCTCGTTGCCAGTGGACACAGGCGTTCTCCTCAGTTGTGCGTGGCTGGCTGACAGGTGAACTACCAAGTTACCAGTGCGGTACGACACAGCGTGTCGGCCATCACCGCCGGTGCCCGGATCCGACACCGCGCGTAGATGGGTCGCTGCCGCCGTCGAAAGGGCTGTTCCCGCAGGTCAGGACGGGGGGCGGCAGCGCAGGACCTCGCCGATGAACGGCCGTGCGGTGGTGGCGAGGCGGTGTCGGGTCGTCACGTGCCGGTTGCCCGGCTGGGCGGTCACCGTGACCTGTTCCCGGGCCACCTCGGCACCCGCGCGGTCCCGGGCGCGCAGTAGGCAGACCGCCGATCCACCCGACGGCACCGTCACCCGGAAGTCGACAAGCATCTGGTTGTCGGTGATGTCCGTATAAGTGATCACCTGGGCGTCGTAGACCGGGTCGCCGTACTGGCGGTATAGCCGTACGGAGATCACGGTCAGCGTCCCCACGAGCGCCAGCAGCACCAGTGCGGCCAGCAGCGTGCGTCGCCGCCGTCCGCCCGGTGCCCGGCGACGGCCGTAGCGCCCGGCCGGAAAAACCGGCGCGCCTGATGAAATTGTGGCGTGCGTCTCGGTCACCGGCGGGTATCTCCTGGCGTTGTTGTCGGCGGCATCAGCAAGAATGGCAGAGTCCCATCCTCCCACCCGGTCCAGCGGCAGGAATGGCAGGTCATGCGCGCGCTGCTGACCGGCGACAAGGGTGCGGTGAGGAAGATCCCGGCAGGTCAGCCGGTCGAGCCCGGTCGGGTCCACCGTCCGGCACAGACGAGGAGCGCCGAAGTTGGCAGAGCAACTGCGTCTCATGGCCGTGCACGCGCACCCGGACGACGAGTCGAGCAAGGGCGCGGCGACGACGGCGAAATATGTCGCACAGGGGGTGGATGTCCTGGTCGTGACGTGCACGGGCGGCGAGCGCGGGAGCGTGCTCAACCCCAAGCTCGACCGACCCGACGTCTGGGCCAACATCGCCGACATCCGGCGTGCCGAGATGGACGCCGCGCGGGCGATCCTCGGCATCGACCAGGCCTGGCTCGGTTTCGTCGACTCCGGCCTGCCCGAGGGTGACCCGCTGCCGCCGCTGCCCGAGGGTTGTTTCGCCCTGCAGGACGTCGAGGTGGCCGCCGGGCCCCTGGTGCGGTTGATGCGCGAGTTCCGTCCGCACGTGGTCACCACGTACGACGAAGAGGGCGGCTACCCGCACCCCGACCACATCATGTGCCACAAGGTGAGCGTGGCCGCCTTCGAGGCCGCCGGTGATCCGGAGCGCTACCCGGAGCTGGGTGCACCCTGGCAGCCGCTGAAGCTCTACTACGACATCGGGTTCTCCAAGGGCAAGATCATGGCCCTGCACGAGGGCATGCTGGCCGCGGGTCTGGAGTCGCCCTACGAGGAGTGGCTCAAGCGGTGGGAGGATCGGCCCGACAAGGGTCCTCGGATCACCACCCGCGTCGAGTGCGCCGAATACTTCCCGGTCCGTGACGACGCGCTGCGCGCCCACGCCACCCAGGTCGACCCGGACGGCTTCTGGTTCCATGTGCCGATGGAGCTGCAGCAGCGCGCCTGGCCGACCGAGGACTACGAGCTGGCCCGCTCGGTGGTCGACAGCCCGCTGCCCGAGTCGGATCTCTTCGCCGGGGTGCGGGAGACGGCGCACGCACGCTGATTCCGGGCGGGTCTACCCTGGTTACCAACCGCACATCGGAGGAACGCCATGCTGACCGCTGCCCAGGTGCTCGCGGAGAACAACTTCGGGGACACCCGCACGGGTGGTCTGGCCGGCCCGATGGGCCTGTTCCTCATCCTGCTGCTGGCCACCGCGACCATCCTGCTGATCCGCAACATGAACTCTCGGTTGCGTCGCCTGCCGGACCAGTTCCCGCAGCAGACGGGGCCGACCGACCCGACCAGGGCCGATGCGGCAGTCGTCGATCCGACAGACGGGACCGGGGGGCGTGATTCATCCACGCCCGCTCCCAACGGGCACCAGCAGCACCGGAACGGGTAGTCGCCCCATGAATCACGCCGAACCGGGTGGTCGCCCCCTGTTGCGACCACCCGGTTTGGCTTAGCCTTCCGCCGGGGGACCAAAAGTCTCCGAGCCGTGTGCGGGAGGGGGCGCCGATGACCAGCACAGCACCGGCAGCCCGCCGCAACCTCGGTCGGTCGGCTGACGGGGGAGGTCGATGACCTCCGGTCCAGCCAACGACTCGTTCGACCGGCTCGGGGTGCGGGGCACCCCGGGCCGGTTACTCGTGCTCACCGCCGCCGTCACGCTGACCGCCGTGGTGGCCGCCGCGGTCGGGTTGACCCTCCCAGCCCGCCTGCCGGCCGACGACCCGCTCGGCGGTCCGGCCCGCTTCGGCATCGCGGTCGCCGTCCTCGGCCTCGCCCAGCTGGCCCGGCTCCGGTTCCGTTCGGCCGCCGGCATGGTCAGCATCACCTGGGGTGAGGCGGCGCTGATCGTCTGCCTCTACCTGACCCCGGCCGGCTGGCTCCCGTCCGCCACGCTGCTCGGCGCCGGGCTGGCCTGGACGGTGCTCTCCCTGCACAACGACCGCCGCCCGGCCCTGGAGATCGTCCGGATCGCCGCGTCGCTGGCCGCCGCGTCAGCGCTGGCAGTCTCCGTGACCACGGCGCTCGGGCGGCCACTGCTCTCCCCGCCCACCCCGATGCTGGCGCTGGCTGTGGTCGCCGGGTCGGTGACCTATCTGCTGGTGACCGCCTGGCTGGGTGGGGTGACGCTGGGCCTGCGGCACGGCCTGCCGATCGGGCCGCCGCTGCTCGCCGCGTTGCGCGGCAAGCTGCTGATGTTCGTCGGCAACGTGGCGGTCGGCCTCGTGGTGGTCGCTCTGCTGGAGCTCGACCCGCGCTGGTTGCTGTTGCTGCCGCCGCTGCTCTGGCTGCTCCAGCAGACCTACCGGTACCGGCTGCGTTCCGATCTGGAGCGCCGCACCTGGAGGGCCTTCGCCGAGGCCACCGCCGCCCTCAACCAGCTCGACGAGCGGGGGGTGGCAAGCGCTGCGGTCACCGGTGCGCTGACGCTGTTCAACGCCGAACTGGTGGACGTCGACGTGGCCCGGGCCGACGGCCGGTGGCACCGGTACCGGGGCGACGCCAGCGGTCAAACGGCCGACCGCGAGACGGACCCACCGGAGGAGACAGAGCCGGACGAGCACGAGTTGAGCCGGGCACTGTCGGTCGGCGCCGCCCCGGTGGGTCGACTGCGGGTGCGGTTTCCCCGGTCGGCTCCGCCCACCGCCCGGGAACGCGACGCCGTGGCCGCGTTCGGCGACGCGCTCGCTGCCGCGCTGCACGACGCCGCGACTCACCG
>NZ_JBSFBM010000326.1:0-7561 GCF_053592955.1 Micromonospora sp. NPDC002411
ACCCCGAGCAGGTCCGCAACCGGCCCCGGGGCATCATCGCCAACGCCAACTGCACCACCCTCGCGATGATCGTCGCGGTCGCGCCGCCCCGGTCGGTCCAGCCGAACCGCTGGGCGCCCTCACGCAGGCACGCCACCAGGTTGCGGCTGGTGAACGGCCGCGCCTGGTCCGGGTCGACAGCGGTGTCGTTGCGGACGCGCAGCTCCACCGGGTCGATGCCGACGGCGACGGCCAACTCGTCCATCGCGGACTCCAGCGCGTACGCGCCCGGGCACTCGCCGGGGGCACGCATCCAGAAGGGCGTGGGCACGTCGAGGCGGACCAACCGGTGAGTGGTGCGGCGGTGCGGAGCGGCGTACATGCTGCGGGTGTAGACGGCGGTCTGCTCGGCGAACTCCCGGATGGTCGACGTCTGGCTGATCGCGTCGTGGCAGATCGCGGTGAGCCGCCCGTCGGTGTCGGCGGCGAGGCGGACGCGCTGGATGGTGGGGGTGCGGTAGCCGACCGGCCCGAACAGTTGCTGGCGGGTCAACGCCAGCTTGACCGGCCGGTCCACGTGTCGGGCGGCGAGGGCGGCCAGCACCACCGGGGCCTTGGCGTACCCCTTGCTGCCGAAGCCGCCGCCGACGTGCTCGGCGACGACCCGGATCGACTCCGGCGGCAGTTCGAACAGCTCAGCGAGGGTGGCGCGCACCGGCGTCGCGCCCTGGGTGGAGTCGTGCACCAGCAGCCGCCCGTCGCGCCACTGCGCCGTCGTGGCGTGCGGCTCCATCGGGTTGTTGTGGTACGCCGGCGTCCGGTACGTGACGTCCACCCGCACCGGGGCGGCCGCGAACCCGGCGTCGAAGTCGCCTTCGGCGGTGTCGGTCGGGTAGCTGGGGTTGACGTGATCGGGCTTGTACAGGCCGGGGTGGTCGTCGGCGAGCACGGTGCTGTGCGGGCCGGCGTCGTAGTCGATCCGGACCAGCCGGGCGCCCTCGCGGGCCGCCTCCAGGCTGGTGGCCACCACCACGGCGACGTACTGCCCCCGGTAGTGCACCACCGGCTCCTGCAACAGCCACAACTCCCGCTCCGGGCCGGGCGCGAGCCGGGGCGCGTTGCCGTGGTGCAGCACGGCCAGCACGCCCGGCGACGCCAGCGCCTGCGCCGTGTCCACCCGCGTGATCCGGCCCCGGACCACCGCCGACGGCACCGCCCAGCCGTAGGTGACCCCGTCCACCGGGTACTCCACCGCGTAGCGGGCCGTGCCGGTGACCTTCTCCGGGCCCTCCAACCGGGGGTACGCGCGCCCGACCGCCCCGCCGCTCACGACCCGGCCGGGCTCGCCACCGCTCACGATGTGGCCAGTTCGGTGAGCGCCCGCACGGTGATGGCCCGGGTCAGCGGCAGCTTGAAACCGTTGTGTCGCAGTGGGCGCGCCTCGGCCAGCTCCGCGTCGGCGGCCTGCCCGGCCAGTTCCGGGCTGAACGGACGCCCCCGCAGTTCCTCCTCCGCCCGGTACGCCCGCCACGGCCGGTGCGCCACCGCCCCGTACGCCAACCGCACGTCGCGGACCGTGTCGCCGTCGAGGTCCAGCACGGCGGCCACCGAGCCGGCGGCGAAGGCGAACGACGCCCGGTCGCGCACCTTGAGGTACGTCGAGCGGCGCGCTGCCGGCAGCGGCGGTAACCGGACGGCGGTGATCAGCGCGCCTCGCGCCAGGGTGGTCTCGCGTTCCGGGTGGGTGCCGGGGGAGCGGTACAGGGCGGTGATCGGGATGTCGCGGGGGCCGCCGGCCTCGTGCACCTCCACCACGGCGTCGAGGGCGGTCAGCGCCACGGCCAGGTCGGACGGGTGGGTGGCGACGCACTGCTCGGACCAGTCCAGCACCGCGAGGTCGCGGTTCTGGCCGTGCAGGGCGGCGCAGCCGCTGCCCGGTTCCCGCTTGTTGCAGGCCTTGCCGGTGTCCTGGAAGTAGACGCAACGGGTGCGCTGCAACAGGTTGCCGCCGGTGGTGGCCATGTTGCGCAGTTGTCCGGAGGCGGCGGCGAGCAGGGCGCGGGCCAGCACCGGGTAGTCCCGGCGCACCGCCGGGTGGGCCGCGAGGTCGCTGTTGCGGACTGTCGCCCCGACGCGCAGCCCGCCGTCGGGCAACTCCTCGACGGTGTCCAGCGGAAGTCGGGTCACGTCCACCAGCACGTCCGGGCGTTGCACACCGAGTTTCATCAGGTCCACCAGGTTGGTGCCGCCACCCAGGTACGCGGCCTGCGGCTCGACCGCCAGCACGGCGACCGCGTCCGCCACGTCGGCGGGCCGGTGGTAGCGGAACGCCTTCACGTCGCCGCCGCCGTCTCGCGCACGGCCGCGACGATGTGCGGGTACGCGGCGCAGCGGCAGAGGTTGCCGGCCATCCGCTCGCGGATCTCCGCGTCGGTCAGCTCGGCGGGCGCGACGAGGTCGTCGGTGACCGCGCTGGGCCACCCCTTGGCGACCTCGTCGAGCATGCCCCGTGCGGAGCAGAGTTGCCCGGGGGTGCAGTAGCCGCACTGGAAGGCGTCGTGAGCGACGAATGCGGCCTGCAACGGGGACAGCTCGTCCGGTCCGGCCAGACCTTCGACTGTCACCACCGACCGGCCGTCCACGGTGACCGCGAGGACCAGGCAGCTCTTCACCCGGCGGCCGTCGAGCAGGACGGTGCAGGAGCCGCACTGGCCGTGGTCGCAGCCCTTCTTCGCCCCGGTCAGGCCGAGGTGCTCGCGCAGCGTGTCGAGCACTGTGGTGCGGTTGTCCACTGTCACCTCCCTGGACGCGCCGTTGACGTCGAACGTCAACCGGGACGAGTGCCGCTCGTCGGTCGTCGTCGCGTTCTCCGGTTCGTCCCGCACCGGGCCAGATTAGCCTTATCGGTATATGTCGGTGCGAATAACGCAAAGCTCTTCATGCCCGAGAGGACGACGGTGATCGCCGGACTGCTCCTGGCCGCCGGGACCGGACGGCGGTACGGCCGCCCGAAGGCGCTCGTCGAGCTGGATGGGGAACCGCTGGTGCGGCGCGGGGTCCGGCTGCTCGCCGACGGTGGTTGCGTACCCGTGCACGTGGTCCTCGGAGCGGGCGCCGACGAGGTGCCCGAGCTGCCCGGCGCGGTGCCGGTGCGCCACGACCGCTGGTCCGACGGACTGGGCTCGTCGTTGCGCCGGGGCCTGGCCTCGCTACCGGCCGACGTGCCGGGAGCGGTCGTGGTCCTCGTCGACCAGCCGCTGCTCAGCCCGGTCGCCGTCCGGCGGGTACGTGAGGCGTACGCCGCTGAGTCGGTGGTGGTCGCCACCTACGCCGGCCGGCCGGGCCACCCGATCCTGCTGTGCCGACGGACCTGGCCGCTGCTTAACAGGTACGCCGTCGGCGACCAGGGTGCCCGCGACCTGCTCCGCGAGCGTCCGGAGCTGGTGGTCGAGGTGCCCTGCGACGACGTCGGCACGCCCGTCGACGTGGACACCCCGGCCGACCTGCTCCGGCTGCGCCGCTCAGCGGCGCACGAGCCACCGGGGTAGTCCCTGGCTGGTCAGCGCGTGATAGGTGATCATCACGATGACGGCGATCAGGCCCAGCAGTGGGTTGACGAACCAGCCGAGCAGGCCGCCGACCCCGTACAGGACGAGGCCGGTGATCGGTCGCAGTCGCTGCGCCCGCACGTACCCCGGGCTGACCCGCTGTTCGAGCAACGCCGGGTGGCGGTGCAGGTAGCCGAAGAACACCAGCCAGGGGGCCGACATCAATGCCGCGGACAGCGCGTACAGGGCGACCGCCGCGCGCTGGTCGTCGATGTCGCCCTGGGTGAACGCGGACGCCAGCACGGCGGTGGGGAACGGAATGATCACCGCGCCGAAGAGGATGCCCAGGTTGATCCAGCTCAGCGCGAGGGTGGTCCGGCGGATCAGCCGCAGCAGTGCGTGGTGGTTGAGCCAGAGCACCCCGATGTAGACGAAGGACACCACGAAGGCGAGGTACGAGGGGCCCTCGTCGAGCAGACCGGTCAGCAGCTCACCCTCGTGGTACTCCGGCACCCGCAGGTCGATGACCAGCAGCGTGATGACGATGGCGAAGACACCGTCGCTGAAGGCCGTCATCCGGTCGGTGCCGGAGACCCGCCCGGTGGGCTCGGGATGATCGACCTCGTCGGGTGCTGCGGACATTGCCGCAGGCTAGCCACTCGTGGCGGCGGCTCGTGGCGGTTTCGTCCGACCGAAACACGAACGGCCGCCCAGGGTCACCCCCGGGCGGCCGTCCGCACTGCCGCGTCTCAGGCCACCGGCGTGGCGGTGCCGGTCGCCCGGGCGACCGCCTGGTGAGCGCGGATCACCTCGGCGTAGCGCAGACCGCTCGCCTTCATCGTCCGCCGCTGGGTGGCGTAGTCCACGTGCACCAACCCGAAGCGCTTGTCGTAGCCGTACGCCCACTCGAAGTTGTCCAGCAACGACCAGACGAAGTAGCCGTCCAGCGGCACGCCCCGGGCCACCGCCGACGCGCAGGCCGCCAGGTGCTGCTCCAGGTGGTCGGTGCGCTCCTTGTCCTCCACCGTGCCGTCCGCGGTGACCTCGTCCGGCCAGGCCGAACCGCTCTCGGTGACGATGATCCGGCCCGGCCGGTACTCCTCGTGCACGTCGACCAGCAGCCGCTCCAGCCCCGCCGGATGCACCTCCCAGCCCATCGCGGTCTCCACCGAGCCGGGGACCGGCACCTGTCGGGCGTACGGCGCCGCGCCGGTCGGATCGTCGACCACCAGCTGACGGAAGTAGTAGTTCACCCCGAGGAAGTCCGTCGGCGTGGCGATCACCGCCAGGTCGTCACCGCGTACCGGCGGCTCGACGCCGTAGGTGGCGATCATGTCGGCGGGGTAGCCGCGCCCGTGGATCGGGTCCAGCCACCACCTGTTGACGTGCCCGTCCGCCCGGCGGGCCGCCGCGACGTCCTCCGGCCGGTCGGTCGCCGCCTCGATCGGGCTGAGGTTGAGCACCAGGCCCACCGAGGCCGGACGGGCGGCGTTGGCGCGGATCGCCTGGGTGGCCAGGCCGTGCCCGAGCAGCACGTGGTGCGAGGTGTGCACCGCGCGGGTCAGGTCCCGCTCGCCCGGGGCCATCCGCCCCTCCAGGTGCCCGATCCAGGACACGCAGAGCGGCTCGTTGACGGTGTTCCAGTCGGCCACCCGGTCACCGAGGCGGCCGGCCACCACCGCCGCGTACTCGGCGAACGCCTCGGCGGTGGCGCGCTCCGGCCAACCGCCCCGGTCCTGCAGGGCCTGCGGCAGATCCCAGTGGTACAGCGTGACGAACGGCCGGATCCCGTCGGCGAGCAGCGTGTCGACGAGCCGGTCGTAGAAGTCCAGCCCGGCCGGGTTGACCCGACCGACGCCGTCGGGCATGACCCGGGGCCAGGCCACCGAGAAGCGGTACGCGTCCACGCCGAGCCGGCGCAGCAGCGCCAGGTCCTCCGGCCACCGGTGGTAGTGGTCGCAGGCCACCGCGCCGGTGTCGCCGTTGTCGACGTTGCCGGGTGTCGCCGAGAAGGTGTCCCAGATGGACGGCGCCCGGCCGTCGACGTCGACGGCCCCCTCGATCTGGTACGCCGCCGTGGCGACGCCCCAGAGGAAGTCGGGTGGCAGCTTGGACAGGTCGGGCACGGGATGGTTCTCCTCTGGGATCGGATGACTCACTTGACAGCGCCGGCGGTGAGGCCGGCGACGAAGTACCGCTGCAGGGCCAGGAATCCGACGACGACCGGGATGCTGACCACCAGCGAGGCGGCCATGATCTGGTTCCAGTAGACGTTGAACTGGGTGGAGTAGCCCTGCAGGCCCACGGCCAGGGTGCGGCTGCCCTCGTCGGTCATCACCGACGCGAACAGCACCTCACCCCAGGCCGTCATGAACGCGTACACGGTGACCGCGACGACGCCGGGCACGGCGGCCGGCAGGATGACCTGGAACAGGGTGCGCAGCGGCCCCGCGCCGTCGACCTGCGCCGCCTCGTCCAACCCCCGGGGGATGGAGTCGAAGTAGCCGACCAGCATCCAGATCGAGAACGGCAACGAGAACGTCAGGTACGTGATCACCAGGCCGGTGCGACTGGCGTACAACTCGATGCCGGTGGCGTTGCCCAGGTTGACGTAGATGAGGAACAGCGGCAGCAGGAACAGGATGCCGGGGAACATCTGGGTGGACAGCACCGTCACCGTGAAGACTCCCCGGCCCCGGAACCGGTACCGGCTCACCGCGAACGCGGCGAAGATGGCGATCGCCACCGAGCAGACCGCCGCGATGCTCGACACCACCAGGCTGTTCACCAGGTACCGGGCCAGCGGCACGGTGCTCCACATGTCGACGAACGGTTGCAGGGTGGGCCGGCTGGGCCACCAGGTGAAGCCGTTCTGCACGTCCTGCAACGGCTTCGCGGCCGAGGTCACCATCACGTAGAGCGGGATGACGACGAAGAGGGTGAGCAGGGTCAGCACGATGCGCCGGCCCCAGCGCTCACCGGCGGTCTCACGCATGGTCGTCCCTCCGACGGTTGGTGATCAGCAGGTACACGGCCGACACGACGAGCAGGAACAGCAGCAGCGCTACGGACATCGCCGAGCCGGAGCCGAAGTCCCAGGTCTTGAAGGAGCTGCGGTAGATGTGGATGGAGATGAGGTCGGCCTGCTCCGGAGCGGAGCCGCCGAACAGCACGAACGGGGTGTTGAAGTCGTTGAACGTCCACAGGAACAGCACCAGCAGCAGCACCAGGTTCACCGGCCGCAGCATGGGCAGGGTGACCGAGCGCAGCCGACGCCAGAACCCGGCGCCGTCGATCGCGGCGGCCTCGTACAGCTCGCCGGGCACGTTCTGCAGGCCGGCCATCAGGCACAGGAACGCGAACGGCCAGTTGCGCCACACCGACACCACCAGCAGCGACCAGAAGCTGTTGTCGCCGATCAGCCAGAACGGTCGCTCGCCCAGCAGCCCGAGCTGGTCGACGAGGACGTGGTTGACCAGGCCGGTGTCGCGTTGCAGCAGGAAACTCCAGGTGATCACCGCGGCGTAGACCGGCAGGGCGTACGGGGTGAGGAAGAGCGCCCGCAGGATCGCCCGCCCCCGGAACGGCCGTTGCAGTACGACTGCCGCCGAGATGCCGAGCAGCCAGGCGAACCCGACCGAGAGCACGCTGTAGGCCAGGGTGATCCAGAACGAGTGCAGCAGTTCCTTGCCGGCGGCGCTGTTCAGGTCGAGCGTCGCCCGGTAGTTCTCCCACCCCACGAACGGTGCGGTGGACCAGTCGCGGATGTGGAACTGGGTCAGCTCCAGCATGCTCATCCAGACCCCGACCACCATCGGGATCACGTGGATGCCGAGTTCCAGCAGGATGGCCGGGGCGAGCAGCAGATACGGCAGGAGCGAGCGGCGCGGGCCGCGGGGCCGGCGGGCCGGCTTCCGTGCCGGTGACCCGGCCCGGGGTTCGCGTCGGTCGGCGTCCGGCGCGGTGGTGCTGGTTGCCATCGGGGTCCTCTCGGAGTCGGTGGCCGTGGTCGGGCTCAGCACCCGACCACGGCC
>NZ_JBSFBM010000327.1:0-7525 GCF_053592955.1 Micromonospora sp. NPDC002411
TCCAGTGCCGCCCTCCGACCTCGTGACGGGACTGCTCGCCGACCCGGTTACCCGCGCCGGAGCCGTACGCCACGCGCTCCTGACCCCGGAACTGGCCGCACGGCTGGCCGATGACCCCGACTACCAGGTTCGCCGGCAGGTCGCCGAACACCCGCGGCTCCCCCCAGCGGTGCGGGATCTACTTGCCGGAGATCCCAGCGCGAACGTGCGCCTGGGAGTCTTCGGTCGCCGGGACACGCCCGAGCCGACGCGCCACCGCATCTATGAAGACCTCCAGCAGGGCAGCGCCCACTGACCGACCTACTCAACGACGAACTCGACGACGACGCACTGCTGCAACAGGTCGAAGACCACATGGCCGTCAGCGAGCTGCGGAACCTGCGCCTCGACTGGGTCACCGCCAACCCGCTGCCGTACCTGTCCTCGCCGTACATCTGCTTCCGTCGCTCCGCGGCACGCAGCCGGGCGCTGCCGGCCGAAGCCGTCATCCGGTTACTCAACGACGACGACAATGGCGTACGTACGACCATGGCCACACACGCCCCACACCTGGTTGATCCAGTCACAGCCGAACGCATCGACCGTGAGTTCGGGCCGGACAAGAAGACGAACTGGCGGCCGGCCGACGAGTTCACTTTCCCGCCACAGACGCTGCGCCGGCTGGCCGCCGATCCGGATCCACGGATGCGATGCCTGGCACCCCGAGATCTGGACTTGCCCGTCGAGCTGACCGAACGTCTGGCCACCGACACCGAGAGCGTGGTTCGCCACGCAGTCGCCGGGCATCCGAAACTACCGGTCCACGTGCGTCGCGCCCTACTCGCGGATCCGAACGATCAGGTAGCGCACGCAGCCGCCGCGGCACCGGCACTGCCGGTATCCGAAATGGATCGGCTACTCACCCTCGCAGGCGTCTGACCGGACAGCTCGGCGGACCGAGGCGATTTGAACCCACGAGAACCTCTTGTCGAGCCTCGTTCAAGGCTTCTCATTGCTTGTCAAAACCCCTTGTTACCATCCGTAACCAAATCGAGCTTGTCGTTGATTGTCAAAAATAGGCGTTGAGCAGCAAAGACATGATCAGACAGCGGTCGCTTCTTGTCACTGATTGTCAACGGCAGACGGGGGTTTTCGGGGGGTAAACGGGGGGTCGGCCGACATGACAGCGCTGCGTCCCACCGCGCCCCACTCCCCCACCATCGGGGACGTGCCGTCACCAGGAAACAGCGTGCGCCGGCCCTCACGACTCGCCTACCGGGCAAGGGGTTCGTGTCGGTGGATCGCCACGGACCGATACCCGAGGTGGGAAACGCCTTATTTGCGCCATCCCGCTCAGCTGAAGATCAGCCCACCTTGATGGGTCCCGAGCCAGGCGTTCGGGCCCGTCTTTGCGCATGAGCCCTCTCAGCCAGACGTGCCTCCACGACCCGGCGCGATGCGCGCTCATGCCGATGAGCGGACGCTCGGCTCCCTGACTGGTGGGCGAAGGTGACCCTGGCATCATCGGAGCGATGAGCGACTGGGAGCACTTCGTCCACGAGGTTCCGTGGTTCCTCCGTCCCGGCGAGAGTGCCGTCGTGGGTGAGGCGCAGCTGTGGACCCGGGGATCAGTCGACGGCTTGCCTGAACTCTCTGCGCTGCTCGCCTCAACGACTCTCACCCCCGTCTCCGTCGGAGGCGACGCCTACGAGTTACTGGCATGGGGATCATCGGACGATCGACGGGGATGGCTCTGCCGCCCGCCCCACGACGTGGATAGCGACTCCGTCGCCTGGACTCACAAGAACTTCTGGAGGCTCTGCGGCGGGATCGTCGAACGGTTCCGCGAGCCAGACACCTGGTGGAACAACCAGAACGAGGTGCTCACGGTTAACGCGACGCACGTCCGAGTCGCCGATGTGCTCAGGGACTACGCATGGCTATGGGAAGACGACGACCTCGAACTCTCCATCCACCCCGACGAGTACTACGCCGTCGCCGTGGAGGCCAACGGGAATCTGACGCTGGCGCATCGCGACGACGGCGGGCTCCTTCTCCTCGCACCAGACCACGCTCTCGTGAATGTCACGCCGTTGGCCGGCTCCCCGCCGTACTCGCTGCTCACGATCGATCATGTGCCCAGCCTCGCGGACTGGATAGAGGTATGTGCCTCGGCCTGGCGATAGCAGTTGGCCGACGAGCGTCCGCATCTGCCGCGAGTAGTGAAAGCCGATGGTGGCGGCGGAGCCATCCCAGCGCACTAGGTGTCGTATTCGCCGTTCCACGGCTCGTGGAACCCAAGTCCCTGCGGGTAGAGCTCGGCCCATGGCCTGCCATGGCCCTTGTCTGGGTCGTCGGTGGTCTCATCGATGAGGCCGAAGACGACGTTGCCGAAGTCGACGCGGAAGGGTCGGATGGCGATATTGCAGTTCGTGACCGCATCGAGGCCGGCCAGCCAGTCCGACAAGACCTGCTCGGCGGCCTCGACGGCTGCAGGGCTGTCGCCCCTGAAGCCGGTGAACCGGAGGTTCGAGCCAGTGTGGTGCCCGCTTTCGTCGAAGAGATGGAGCACCGCGTAGATCCGCTGCTGGTTCCACCAGTCGTGACGTGGCCTGACGCCTTCCTGGTAGGCGCCGGTAATGTCAGCGAAGAACTGTCCGCCCGCATGCCGTCCGATGCGGCCGGTACGGTAGTCGGGCTCGTACTTGATCGGGATGACATCCGGGAGTTGCACGGCGCGGATCATAGCCAGCGTCGCCCGGCATCCGCTCACGCCGCGTAGTGCGCGCTGGCGTGGTTGAGTCCATAACGCTGTTTGCGTGAGGCCCGATCAAATGCCCTGACCAGGCATGTCGCAAGGCCGAAGAATCAGCGAGCGCGTCCATTCCGACTGCCTCTCGACCATGAGCTTCACCTGGGTTCCCGAGTCTGGCGGCCGGCCCTCGTATTCGACCACCTCACGCCAGTCGCCGAACCGGACGCTGCACTCCCGGTTGCCGGGAAAGATGTACTCGACTCTCGCGTCGATACGGGCACCCACGGGCCAGCGGCGGGTGAGGTCCGCCCATTCCGGACCGGTACACCGCTGCGCGCGGCTGCCCCGATCGCGCATACCTGCATCGAGCGGAAACAGTCGCACCTCGTGCCCGCGGTGCTGAAGCACCTCGAAGAAGCCGCTACGCCCAACGGGCGGCCATAGCGAAGGCTGCCTGGGCAACTGCAGCACATCGACCCAGCCCGGAACCGGATCGCCGATGTCGACGGCCATGCCCGCCCGTCCCACACCAACCGGGTATCCGCTCACCCGTCCTCGGACTCGCGTCCCTCGTGGAAGCCGCCGCCGGACGGCACTCAATTCATCCTCAGCCATGGCCATACCATCATTGCGTGCCTCGGCCACCGCCGCGATCAAGAATCCAACGCGGCGCACGGATTTGCCGCGACGAGGGCGGAAGCCTTTCGTTGCAGGGGCTGCGGTGACCATCATGGTCTCTCATGAGGTTCGAGACGCTCGTCATCGTGGACGTGGTGGGCCGACCGGCAAACTACTCGTCGGCAGCCGAGCCTGCGTGGAGGGCCGCGGTCCGCGAGGCATTCACCAGGACTGGCCTGGGTCCGTGGGCGGAACGCTTCTCGGTTCTCGTCGAGTTTCGTACGCCTGAAGGGCGCAACGCCAACGAGGTGTGGGACCTCGACAACCTGATCAAGCCGACGCTAGATGCGATGGAGGGCGTCTTCGGGCGCCGAGAATGGGCCGGGCCAGCCCAAGCGGCAGACCACCGCGTCGATCATCTCGACGCGACCAAGCGCACCGTTCGGAGCGACGAAGTACCCGGTGCCCGGATCGAGGTTCGGCGCTTGGTTCAGTAACGCGAGGACGCGCACTCAAGTAGCCGCAGGCCGTGCATCATGATCGCAGCCGCGTGGCGAGTGGCGCCGCGCGTACGTGCCGACGAGCGGGCGCAAGGGGACCGGAGGTCTTCAAGCCGGATTGTCATTGCGGGACGTGTCGAAGACTGATGACGCTTGCCCGTAGATGCCGGTTGCAGTCACGGTGGCGTCGTCGATCGCGCTCGGGTCGATGCTCCAGCGACCGGCCATTGCCATCACATCGGACTCGGTTGTGGCGCCCGTGCACCATCAAGGCATGAGCGCGTTGATGGACCAACTGCCGGCTTTGCTCGGCGTCCTCGTCGGAACAGGCGGGACCATCCTCGCCACCTTGATCGCGGACCGCTCGCGGTGGCAGCGCCAGCAGGCGGCGCGGTGGGACGAGCGCCAGCTTCAGGCGTACGTCGAGTTCGCCAACGCAGTCAAGGAAGTGCACACGTACGCGCTCCGGATCGCCAACCTGAACGCGCTTCGTCACGGTGTCGATCGTGAACACGCCCTGGCCAGGATGGAAGAGGCCGATATCCGGCGCACAAAGACATGGGAGAGTGTCCTCCTCCTGGGCGACGCCGCATCGATCACTGCGGCCCGCGAGTGGCGCGCCGCAGTGACGGACATCGCCCGTTACGCCCGCGGCATGACTTCCGCTGGGTTCGAGCTGGCTGCTGGGCTCGGCCATGCCAACGAGACACGCGATCGCTTCTACCAGGCGGCCCGGGCGAGTCTCGGCATCCGGGGATCGGCCGTGCCCCAGTCGGACTGGCTGGCGGGAAAGTTGGACATCCGCACGCAGCAGGACGCCTGAGCGAGCGGTACGCGTCGGCTCTCGCCCTGGAGAGCCCGTCGGGATCGACTCTTCGTTGCGGCGGTCTCCTGCCTGATGGCAGAGCGAGCAGCACGGCGCAGCACACCAAGGTCACATACACGCTTCTACCAAATCGGCGCTCACCCCGTGCGCCGCCGGTGACGTCGTCGGCAGCCCCGGCGACTGGCACCTGCTGCCACCCGGGTTCGGCGAGGCCTTCACCCGTATGTCCGTACTCCGGCCGCTTCGCCGCACCGGCCGCGCGCTGTGCGAGTTCCTCAACGCCCCACACAACGCCGGGTACGACCACCGCCTCCACCCACTCACCGATCTGCCGGTGCCAGCAGAGATCCTCAACGACGAGACGTTCAGCGACCACCTTGAGGACCTCCGCCGGTCCCGCGCTGACCTCGCTCGGATCACTGCCGGCATCCTGCCCAATGTGTTCGAGGGGACCCGCGCAGACCTGGCCAAGACCCGGCGCGCGGTCAGCGTCTCGCTCGCCGAGGCGGCCCTCACCACGGAGCTGCTGCAACCGCTGGAGGATCCGTTCTGGCGCGCCGAGTACGCGTACCCGTTCCCCATCGCCGCCCTGGCTCGCCACTATCGGATCGCCACCTCACCCGCCCAGAGCAAGGAAGCGCTGCTCAAGTTGGGCGAGTCGGTCGCCCGTACGATCGGTGGTCTTGCTCTTGCCGTGCTGGTCGGCCGCAACGACAACCGGATGTCGGCCGAGCTGCGCCGCAAGTTCGAGCGCAGCGCCACCTGGGGCACCTGGAACTGGATGATCAAGGACTTGCGCGCGGCCGGTTCGGTGCCCGAGCTCCCCGAACTTGACAGCATCCTCGACGAGAACGGCACCCACACCCTGCTCACCCAGGCCCTCAAGCTCCGCAACGACTCGGGGCATTCCTTCAGCGTCCAGCCGGCGCACGAGTTGGAGGAGGAAATCGCCCAGATCGAGCCGGTCGTCCAGCTCATCCTCGAGTCCGCCAGCTGGCTCGCCCAACTTCAGTACGACCTGGTCGACCGCTGCGAGTACACCGGCACCGGCTTTCGCCTGATCGGCCGGCGGCTGCGCGGCAGCCACCCCGACTGGGAGCCATTCGATCGCCTGGTCTCCGGCCCGGTCACCCCGCACCGCGTCTACGTCAACGGCCCCTCCAACGCAGCGGCGATTGAACTGTGGCCGACCGCTAACGCCGAACTGTGCCCGAAGTGCCGCCAGTGGGAGTTCTTCGTCATCAATGAGGTCCACCGGTACACCGCCACCCTGCGCAGCGGCCGCGACCACGAGATCGACCGCCAGCTGACCTGAACAGCGGCAGTCTGGGGTCGCACGGATCCGGTGCGCGAGCAGCGATAGAACGCTCGGCTGCCGCCGTTCCTCGACGTCGGCCACCCCCTGGGCGAACGCCGCATCCTGGCACTCGGCGAATCCCGGCGTCCCGCCACCCTCCCACCGGACGAAGGCCGACGGCAGGCCCGGGGGCGGCTGTGTGCGGCCGGAACTGAACCTCCGTCAGTACACTCCGGCCCGAGATCCTTAACCCCTTACGACATCACCTCTATGCGCGCGTCTAGGACAAGCTGGGAGCGTTGGATGCAACCCGATGAGGCCCTCGTGCGTTCCTGGCTGCACTCTGCTGTTGAGGACGCCTACGGGGGTGAACGACAGCTATTTCAGGAGCGGGCCCACGAGCGGTCGGTCGTCTTCCACATCGCCCGGCGCCTGGCCACCCGCGTCGAGGCATGGGCGTGTGATGCGAACTCGGCGGGGTGGTCGGTGGACGTCGAGTACGACAGATGGCATCCCGGGGATGTCGAGTGGTTGAAGAAGCGGCTCCGCGGACTCGATGGGCATGACGAGAATGACGTCTATCCCGACCTGATCCTTCACCGCCGATCGGGCTCATCGGCTGAACACAACCTGCTTGTGGTCGAGGTCAAAAAGGAGGGTGCGCGCGGTCGCGAACATGACTTGGAGAAACTACGCGGTTTTGTGGCACACCCATTCTCCTACCGGCTGGCCGCATTTATCACGCTGTCCGCGGACGGTGGAGAGCCGCTGTGGCACTGGATAGCGGATTGATCAGGCGAGTCGATGGAGTACGGGCCGCGTCTACCCAACTTCCGCGCTGGCCAATCAGACCGGGGCGGTACCGCCTGCGATGAACATGCGAGACTCCTGGAGCGCAACGGATTCGGGGAGGGGCGGCTGGTGGTTGATGACGCTCCGACGCCGGTCCATCTGTCGAAGGTGCTGGACGGCCTTGCCGAGAACCCGGCGCTGCCGGCCGGCTTGGTCCGCCGGTTGGTGCGCTACCGACGCGGCTTCGGTCACGTCGCCACACGGCCCGACCTGACCCTGGACCTGATCGAGGAGATCCTCGCCTCGGATCATCACTGGCTGCTGCACTCGCTCGCACTCAATCCTCAATTGCCGAACGCCGTCCGGATGCGATTGGCCGCCCACGCCGACCACGCCGTCCGGGCTGCCCTGGCCGCTCACGCCCATGACGCACCCCGCGAGCTGTACGAGCGACTCATTGATGATCCGGACACACGGGTGCGGGAGTACCTCGCCGAACACGACGACGTACCGGCCGATCTGCTCGCCCGCCTCGCCAGGGACCCTGACCCGAAGGTCCGTGCCACGCTCGCACGGTGGTGGACGCAGGCACCCGAGGCGGTCCGGCGGGTCCTCCTCACCGACCCCGTCAACGAGGTTCGCACAGCTGCATGCTCGACCTAATACGCGCGACGGCCGCATCCAGTGCCGCCCTCCGACCTCGTGACGGGACTGCTCGCCGACCCGGTTACCCGCGCCGGAGCCGTACGCCACGCGCT
>NZ_JBSFBM010000328.1:0-7525 GCF_053592955.1 Micromonospora sp. NPDC002411
CACACCGGCCTGCTGACTGCGGACGCCGAGCTGGTCTGCGTCCTCGACGCGGACGGCTCGTTCGACCCGGCCGAGTTGCCCAGACTGGTCGCGACGGTGCTCGACGGCCGGGCGGATCTCGCCGTCGGGCGGCGTCGGCCGGTTTCGGCGGACGCCTGGCCGTGGCATGCCCGAACCGGAAACGCCCTGGTCGCCGCGCTGCTGCGGCGCCGGGGCGTACCGGTCCACGACATCAGCCCGATCCGGGTGGCCCACCGGGCGGCGCTGGTGGGACTCGGCGTCGACGACCGCGCGTTCGGTTATCCGTTGGAACTGCTGCTCCGCGCGGCCCAGGCAGGCTGGCGGATCGTCGAGCTGGACGTCGCCTACGCTCCCCGGGCCGCCGGAACCAGGTCGAAGGTCTCCGGGTCGGTCCGGGGCACGGTGCGGGCGGCCCGGGACTTCGCCGGAGTGTTACGCGCCGACGCCGGTGGTGACCGGTGAACGTCCTGCTCGTGGTCGCCAAGGCACCGGTTCCGGGGCTGGCCAAGACACGACTCTGCCCGCCGGCGAGTCCCACCCAGGCGGCCCGTATCGCGGCGGCGGCGTTGTTGGACACCCTCGCGGCGGTGCGCGCCACACCGTCGACGATCCCCGTGCTGGCGTACACCGGCCGGTTCGCCGACGCCGAGCACGGCGCGGAACTGACCGCCGCGCTGGCGGGTTGGCACCTCCTTCCACAGCGCGGCGACACCTTCGCCGACCGCCTCGCGAACGCGCACTCCGACACCGCCGCGGCCTTCCCCGGCCGCCCGGTGCTGCAGATCGGAATGGACACGCCGCAGATCCGCCCGCCCCTGCTCACCACCGCGCTGGAACGGCTCGCCGACCACGAGGCGGTGTTCGGACCGGCGCTCGACGGCGGCTGGTGGGCGCTCGGGCTACGCGACCCGGCGGGCGCGAGGGTGTTACGCGACGTGCCCATGTCGACCGACGACACCGGTCGACGTACTCGCGCCGCGCTCCGCGGCCACGGCACAGACCCGGCGATCCTTCCCGTTCAACGGGACGTCGACGACTGGCCGGCCGCGCTGGCGGTCGCGATCGACCTGCCCGGCACCCGGTTCGCCGACGCCGTCGAGTCGGTGGCTGGCCACCTGTCGAACGGACGCCTCAGGTGACCTCGACGATCGCCCTCGATGGCTTCGATCTCCTGTGGGGCAGGCTCGACAGCCGGTCCGCCGACCAGGGCGCCTGCGGTACGCCTGTCGCACCGCCACCTGAGGCCGACCACTGGCTCGTGCACACCGACGGGCGACGTGACCCGTTGCCGGTGCGGCGCTGGCACGGCCCGCCCGAACCGGCCATCACGTCCATCGCCGCACGCTGCTCCGGCCCCACGATCGATCTCGGCTGCGGTCCCGGGCGACTGACCAGGGCGCTCGTCCAGCAAGGGCTCGTCGCGCTGGGCGTGGACATCTCCGCCGAGGCGGTACGACTGACCCGGGGCCGAGGTGTGGTAGCTCTGCGGCGCGACGTCTTCGAACCACTTCCCGGCGAGGGCCGGTGGGCGCACGCCCTGCTCGTCGACGGCAACGTCGGCATCGGCGGCGACCCGGTCCGGCTGCTGCGCCGGTGCGGCACGTTGATCGCGGCGGACGGAACGCTCGTGGTCGAGGTCGAGCCCCCGGGCGCCGGGCTGTGGCAGGGGCAGGCGTACGTCCTGTCCGGAACCTGCGACGAAGGGGCACGACAGGGACCGACGTTCCGCTGGGCGCGAGTCGGAGCGGAGGCGGTGGCCGGTGCCGCAGCCGCTGCCGGCCTGCGGGTCGTGGACACGATCCGACTCGGCCCGCGCTGGTTCGCCGAGTTGGCGATCGCATGACCCGCCGCCCCCGCATCCCCGTCCCCGTCCCCGAGGACTTCACCGCCCCGTCGCACTCCTCGCTGGTCGCCGCCCGGCTCGGTCTCTGGCTCGGGGTGGCGTTCGGGCTGTGCTTCGTGACCGGTGTCCTCAGCCACTACATTCAGCACCCGCCAGGCTGGTTCACCTGGCCGAGTCGACCGGTCAACCTCTACCGGATCACCCAGGGCACGCACGTGCTCTCCGGAATCGCCGCGATCCCGTTGCTGCTGGCCAAGCTGTGGAGCGTCTACCCCCGACTGTTCGCCCGTCCGCCAGTGCGCCACCCAATCCGACTGTCCGCGCACGCCCTCGAACGGATCTCCGTCCTGGTTCTGGTCTGCGCCGCGTTCTTCGAACTGGTCACCGGCCTGTTCAACGTCGCCCAGTCGTACCCGTGGGGCTTCTTCTTCCCGGCAGCGCACTACGCGGTCGCCTGGCTGCTGGCGGGCGGGGTGCTGCTGCACATCGCGGTGAAGCTCCCGATCGTCCGCGCGGCGCTGAACACGCCTCTGCGACGGGACGACCGAGACTCGTCCGGACGGCGTGCGTTCCTGCGTACAGCGGCGGGCGTCGCCGGTGTCGCCGTGCTGGCCACGGCCGGGGTCACCGTGCCCTCACGAGACTCTGACACCTCGCGGGGCACGATCGCCAGCTCGCCGTCGCCCGCCTGCTGGGTAGTCCACGCCACGCGGTCCAGGCCGACAGCGCCAGCGGCCTCGTGCAGCAGCTCTCGGAAATGCCGTTGCGCCTCATACTGCTGCAGGTTGCTCCGGCGGCTGTACCTCTCCATATCCACCGATATCAACAGTCGCCGTTCGGGATGTTGCATCAGGCTCCCGCCCCTCTCCACCCGGCTCGCCCAGCGGGCAAGCACCGCAGGAGCCATCGAACCGACGAGGGCTGACCGGGATCCCGTAGAAGTACGGCATCACAGCCGAAAGTTGAGAATCAGTCATCCCGTCCTGTTCGGGGGTCAGCCACACACCCGCGCGGTGTCCTTGTCGCATGAGGACGAATCTGGTGGAGCTGCTGCTCACCCTCGAATGGTCACCGATGGCGGTACTGGCTCTCATGGCCGTTCGGCTGCTGGTCGAGGTGGTTGCCGAAACAGGGGCATCGCGCTCCGCACAGAAGCGGCTACGCTTCGGCAGCTGTCCCTGGAGGAGGAGGCCGCGGATGCGACGACCACGCGAGATGTCCGGCGGCGAGTGGCCCTACGGCACGTTCCTGCAACGGCTCGCGCCGCCAGTACGGATGACGCTACTGAGCCTAGGCGTCCGTCGTCAGGTACCCGCCGGACAGATTGTGATCCACGAAGGCATCCGGGAATCTCACCTGGTGCTCCTCGAAGAGGGCCTGACGAAGGTGACGGCGTCGCTGCCAGACGGCCGGTCCGCTCTGCTGTCCCTCCGGGTGGGCGGTGATCTCGTGGGCGAGATGTCCGCGCTGAACAACGCACCTCGCTCCGCCACCGTCACGACGTGCGGACCGGCGAAGTACAGCGTCATCCAGCCGGACCGGTTCAAACGGTTCCTCAAGGAATACCCCGACGCCGCCCTCGAACTCGCCGCCGTGGTGTCCGACCGGCTGCGCTGGTCCAATCGACGCCGGATCGACTTCACCTCGTACCCCGTGAAACTGCGTGTCGCCCGAGTGGTCGCGGAACTCTGCCGAACCCATGGTCGACAAGGCATGGACGGCATCATCATCGACGTCCGACTCACGCAGCCCGATCTGGCCACCATCTGCGGCGCCTCCGAGACCTCCATCCAGAAGGCGCTGCGGGAGCTACGGACAGACGGTTTGGTCGACACCGACTACCGGCGGATCACCGTCCGCGATCTGCCGAGCCTGCGCAAACTCGGCAACCTGGAAACCAGCGACGACTGACCGGCCTCCTCCTGCCGTCCGCAGGAGGAGGCCCGTCGAGTCCGTCAGGCGCCGCGCAGGGTCGCGCCGAAGCGTTCCGCCACGACAGCGACGGCCGCGTCGCGCGCCGCCAGGGCCTCCTCGCCGGTGAGCGTCCGATCCGGTGCCCGGAAGGTCAGCTTGTACGCCAGCGACCGGCGACCCTCGCCGAGCTGCGCACTGGAGTAGACGTCGAACAGCCGTACGTCCTCCAGCAGCTCACCGGCGCCCGCCTCCAGCGCCCGGCGCACCTGCTCCGCCGGCACCGAGTCGTCCACCACCAACGCCACGTCGATGAGCGCCGGCGGGAAGCCGGAGACCGTCGGCGCGGGCGTCACCGGGCTCGGCGGCAACGCGTCGAGGTTCAGCTCCATCGCGCAGGTGCGACGGGGCAGCTCCAGCGCCGCGACGACCACCGGGTGCAACTCACCGGCGTGCCCGACGACGGTGCCGTCGACCAGCAGCTCGGCGCAGCGGCCCGGGTGCCACGGGGCGTACTCGGCCGCTCGCACCTCGACCCACTCGTCCGGGATCCCGGCAGCGGCCAACACGTCCCGGGCCGCCTCGATCGCGTCCGCCCAGCCGGCCGGTCGACCCGCACCCCACCAACCGGCCGGGTCGATGTCGCCGGAAAGCATCGCCGCGACGTGCACCGGCTGCGCCGGGACCACCGCGTCGGCGGCGGCGAACTCCTCGTCGGTGGGACGCCGGTCCACGCCCATCGCCGGCGGGCTGCCGGCACCGACGCGCGGGTGGAAGACCGCACCGATCTCGTAGAGGGCGAGGTCGCGAAGACCCCGGCCGAGGTTGCGCTTGAGGGTGCCGAGCAGCGGGCCGAGCAGCGTGGTGCGCAGCAGCGGCTCCTCCTCGGACAACGGGTTGGCCAGCCGCACCGCGGGCCGACGCGGATCGTCGGCCGGCAGGCCGAGCTGGTCGGCCAGCTCCGGCGACACGAACGGGTGCGCGAGCACCTCCACGTACCCCCGCTCGGCCAGCGAACCGGCGACGGCCCGGCGGCGACGCTGCCGCGGGGTCAGACCACGCCCCGGAGGGGCGGTCGGCAGCACCGACGGCACCTTGTCGTACCCGTCGAGGCGGACCACCTCCTCGACCAGGTCGGCCGGGTCGGTCAGGTCGGGCCGCCAGGTCGGCGGGGTGACGCTCAGCGTCGTCCCGACACCGCTGGCCACGCCGACAGCACCCGGGTCCTCGGACAGCCGGTCGGCACCCTGCGCGACGGTGCAGCCGACCCGCTCCAGCAGGGCGACCACCCGCGCCGGCGGGTACTCGACGCCGACCCGCCGGGTCGGCAGGTCCGCCGGGAGGCTGATCGGGGTACGCGGCCGGACGTGGTCGATATCCAGGATCTCCGCGCCCGGCGTGCCACCGCCGTGCTCGGTGAGCAGCCCCACGGCACGTTCCAACGCGACAAGCGCCACGGCGGGGTCGACGCCCCGCTCCCAGCGCTTCGCGGCTTCGCTGAACAGCTTGTGCCGGCGGGCGGTGCGCCCGACCATGGCAGGGTCCCAGTGGGCCGCCTCGAAGAGGACGTTCGTGGTGCCGCCGGTGACGACCTCGCTGGTCTCGCCGCCCATCACCGCGGCGAGCGAGATGGGCCCGGTGTCGTCGCAGATGACCATGTCGTCGGCGGTGAGCACCCGGTTGACACCGTCCAGGGTGGTCAGCTTCTCCCCCGCCTCGGCGCGACGGACCACCAGCGGCCCGGCGATCCGGTCGGCGTCGAACGCGTGCATCGGCTGGCCCAGCTCCAGCATCACGTAGTTGGTGATGTCGACGGGCAGCGAGATGCTGCGGATGCCGGCGGTGACGAGTCGCTGGGCCATCCACGACGGCGTGGGCGCGTTCGGGTCGACGCCGCGGACCAAACGGGCGGCGTACCGGTCGCAGCCGACCGTGTCGCGGACCTCCACCGGGTACGCGGGCGTCTCGGTGCCCCTCGGCGCGGGCACCAGAGCCGGGTCACGCAACGGCACCTCGAACGCGTGCGACAACTCCCGGGCCAGGCCGCGCAGACTCAGCGCGTACCCCCGGTCGGGGGTTATCTCCAGGTCGAGCACGACGTCGTCGAGACCGACCACCGTGCGCGCGTCGTCGCCCGGCTTGGCCGTCACGTCCGGCCCCAGCACGATGATGCCGGAGTGGTCGTCGCCCAGACCCAGCTCCTTCGCCGAGCAGATCATGCCCGCCGAGTTGTGCCCGTACGTCTTCCGGGCGCCGATCGCGAACCCGCCGGGCAGCACACCACCGGGCAGGATCACCACCACCCGGTCACCGACGGCGAAGTTACGCGCCCCGCAGACGATCTCCTGCGGCTCCCCTGTGCCGTTCGCGGCACCCACGTCCACCCGGCAGAACCGGATCGGCTTCTTGAAGCCGGTGAGCTCCTCGATCTCGCGTACCTCACCGACGACGAGCTGACCGGTGACCGACTCGGCCAGGTCCACCACGGACTCGACCTCGATGCCGAGGTCGACCAGGGCCTGCTCCAGGTCACCGGTGGGCAGGTCGGCGGGGAGGTCGACGTACTCCCGCAGCCAACTGACAGAAACTCGCATGACTTCAAACCACCGTTCCCGTGTCTCGTACCCGCATCGCCTACGCCCCGGTCCCGAGCGCGCGGCTGAACCGCACGTCGCCCTCGAAGAGGTGGCGGATGTCGCTGACCCCGTGCCGGATCATCAGGGTCCGGTCGATGCCCATGCCGAACGCGAATCCGGAGTAGACCTCCGGGTCGACGCCGCAGGCGCGCAGCACCCGAGGGTTGACCATGCCGCAGCCACCCCACTCGACCCACTGCGGGCCGTCGCGGTGCTCCGGGAACCACACGTCGAACTCCGCCGACGGCTCCGTGAACGGGAAGTAGTGCGGCCGCCACCGGGTCTTCGCCTCCGGGCCGAACATCGCCCGGGCGAAGTGGTCGAGCGTGCCCCGCAGGTGCGCCATGGTGATGCCCTTGTCGACGACCAGGCCCTCGGCCTGGTGGAACACCGGGCTGTGCGTGGCGTCGATCTCGTCGGTGCGGTAGACCCGGCCGGGCACGATCACGTAGATCGGCGGCTTACGGCTGAGCATCGTGCGGGTCTGCACCGTCGACGTGTGCGTTCGTAGAACAAGGCCCGAGCCCGCGGAGCCATCGGCGGATGCGATGTGGAAGGTGTCCATCAACCCGCGCGCCGGGTGGTCGGCGGGGATGTTCAACGCGTCGAAGTTGACCCACTCCAGGTCGACCTCGGGCCCCTCGGCCACCTCGTAGCCCATCCCGACGAACAGGTCGCTGATCGACTCCATCAGCGTGCTCAGCGGGTGACGGGCACCGCGGGGACGCCTGTCGTAGGGCAGGGTGACGTCCACCCGCTCCTCGACCAGCACCCGCTGGGCCTGCTCGCGCTCCACCACCTCGGCGCGCTCGGCGTACGCGGACTCGATCGCCCGGCGGGCCTCGTTGACCCGCTTACCGGCGTCGGACTTCGCGGCCGGCGGCAACGCGCCGATCTCCCGGCGGGCCAACGAGACCGGGGACCGGTCACCGAGGTGCACCGAGCGCAGCCCGGTCAACGCGTCCGGGTCGGCGGCGGACTCGAACGCCTTCGTGGCGTCCGCGACGGCCTCGGCCAGGCGTCCCTGGCGTACCAGGGTGCTGGCCGGACGCTGCCCGTCGACGAGGTCTCCTGGCTCTCCTCCTGGGCCACCGGTGGGCTCAAGCCCGACCTG
>NZ_JBSFBM010000329.1:0-7503 GCF_053592955.1 Micromonospora sp. NPDC002411
AGCACCCCTGCCCTGGTGATCAAGAGTTTTGCGTCAGATTCGGACGGAATTCTGACGTAAACCTCTTGATCACCGGGCAACGGGTCAGGGGGTGGGGGGTTCGCCGGAGTCCAGGACCGCTTGGGTCCAGCCGCCCTGGATGACGCCGGTGGCGTCCAGGACCGCCCAGTCGACGACGTCGGTCGCCTCCACCACCACGGGGGCGCCGATGCGGACGCTCTGGTCGGTGTTGGCGTCGCTGGCGCTCACGCCGACGATCCGTTCCGGCGCCTCCCAGGAGGTCACGCCCGCCCATACGTACTCCGGGCCGTCATCGCCGGGCAGGCCGTACTTGACCACCAACTGCGACTCGGCGGGCAGCTGTCCGGCGACGAACCGGGCGCGCGCGTCACCCAGCGCGGCACGGGCGGTGGCGACCGCCTGACTCATCGCGTCACCCGACCGGGCGTAACGCACGTCCGGCTGGATCCCGGAGAACAGGGTCGCGCAGGCGGCCGCGTAGTAGCGCCCGTCCGGGCCCGGGTGACCGGCCGGCGGGCGCAGGCTGAGGAACGAGTCGGCCTCCGGGTCGGTCGCCGGGTCCAGCTCCAGGCGCAGCAGCACCGGTGCGGTCGCGCCGTGCTGTTCCGGGTTGCCGTACGCCACAGCGATGTCGTGCCCGGTGACGGTGGCGAGCACCGGCAACTGCACGAACGCCGGAACCTCCTCGCCGGTGAGCCCGTCGGTCCAGTCCCGCAGCAGTCGGCGGGCCGCCCCGGTCATCACCGCACCCCAGGCGCGGGTGAGGTGGTCCGGAACCCCCTGGGTCTGCAACTCCAGCAACCCGAAGCGCCGCAGGCCCTTGGTGGTGAACCACAACCCCTCGGTGTCGGACGAGTACGGCACCAGCACCCAGTCGACCAGCCGGATCCGGCCCTGCTCGTCGGGGAGCGAGCGCAACGCGGTCGCCGGGTCGAGGAACTGCAGACCGAAGACGTCCACCACGTCGCCGTCGTGGGATTCCGCCACGGCGGCCGCGACCGCGCGGGCCGCCCACTCGTGCGCTGGTGGCCAACCCGGCCGGTACTCGGCCTGGACGACCACCAGGTGGGTCGCCGCGGCCAGGCGGGCCAACTGCTCCTCGGTGGCGCCGAACGCGGTGAGCAGGTCCGGCGGCAGCTCCGGGAACTCGCTGATCGGCCGGGTGTCGACGCTCATCAGCGGGCTGTCGAGCATCTGCCGGGCCAACCCGTGCACCGGCTCGGCCAGTCGGCCGGTCAGCGCCGCCACCGCGGTCTTCGCGCTGACCTTCGGCAGCCCCGTCATCGGCACCAGGTAGGTCGCGCTGAGCGACTCCGGCACCGGTACGGGCAGGAAGTCGTCAGTGATGAGCATGGGGTTCCCCCGGTGGCCGTGCCGGTGCTGTCGAGCCGAACGCTACCCGGCCGGTCGTGCCCGGTTCAGCCGGACAGCACCAGACCCAGGTAGACCAGCGTGGTGACCACCTCGACCGTCGCGCCGAGGACGTCGCCGGTGATCCCACCGAGCCGGCGTACCACGTGTGTCAGCAGCAGTGCCGCGACGGCGAGCGCGGCGACGACGGCCAGCGGCCCCTGCCACGGGCGGCCCGGCACGGCGGGCACCGCCAGCAGCGCGACGGCGACCGCGCCGACGGCCAGTGCGACCGGGCCGACGGTGCCGGCCACGAGCGCGCCGAGCCCGTCCGGCCGGGCCGCCGGAACGCCCCGTCGGCAGGCCACCGCGACGCCGAACCGTCCGGCGGCGGTCGCCGTGACCACCGCCGCGACGCACGCCGGCCAGGACCGTCCGGCCAGGTCGGCGAGCGCCGCCGCCTGCACCAGGAGTACGACCACCAGGGCGACCACCCCGAACGGGCCGACGTCCGGCTTCTTCATGATCTCCAGGGCGGCTGCGCCCCGCCGGTACGAGCCGAGCGCGTCCACGGTGTCGGCGAGCCCGTCCAGGTGCAGCCCTCGGGTGAGCAGCGCGGCGGCGCCGACCGTCACACCGGCGGCCACCAGTGGTGGTGCGAACGCGCCGCTCAACAGCAGCACTCCGGCCAGCAGCGCGCCGAGCAGCGCGCCGACCGCCGGTGCGAGTGCCATCGCGGTGCCGGCGACCGGGCGGTCGATCCGTCCGGCCCGCACCGGCACCGTGGTGAACGTGGTGACCGCCAGCCGGGCCCCGGCGAGGAGCCGCGACTCAGACGGCACGCCAGCCCGACGCCGGCTGGTCGTCCGCCCCGGTGCTGGCCGGGCCCGGCCCGGCCGGTTCCGGCTCGGCGAAGTCGGGCTCGGTGCCGTCCGGGTCGGTGTTGCTCGCGTCGAGGTAGCTCGGCTCGTCGATGTTCGGGGCCGCCTCGCCGGTCGGGGCCGCCTCGCCGCCGCCGAGCGACGGGTGGACCGGCAGCGCGGCGGACAACGCCAGCACCGAACGCAGCAGCGGCAGCGCGACCAGCGCGTTCGCGCCCTCGCCGAGATCCAGCCGCAGGTCGAGCAGCGGGGTGAGACCCAACACGTCGGCGGCGAGCCGCACCGCCGGGTGCCCTCCGTGGTCGGCGAGCAGGCACCAGTGCCGCGCCTGCCCGGCCAGGTCGCGGCTGACCATGCCAGCGGCCACGCCGACCGGTCCGTCAAGCAGCACCGGCACCCGGCGGGCGGTGGCGCCGAGCAGCACGCCGGTGGCCACCGCCACGTCGCCGCCGCCCAGCTCGGCAAGGATGTCCTTCGCGCCGCGCGACGAGCGGCGGGTGCGGTGCAGGGCGTCGCGTACGGCCGCGCAGCGGACCATCCACGCCGCGTCGTCGATCTCGCCGGTGTCGGTGATCACCCGGCCCAGCACGGTGGGCGGCTCCGCGCCGGCGGTCGCCGCGAGCACCGCCGCGGCCGCCGCCTCGGTGCCGGCTCCACAGGCCCCCAGGACCAGCAGTTGTACGCCGGCGTCGGCCGCCTGTTCGGCCAGCCGCCAGCCGTAGCGCAGCGCGGACTCGACCTGGTCGAGCGTCAACGCCGGCTCGTCCTCCATCGCGGCGGACGCGGGGACGTCCACCACCTGCAAGCTCGCGCCGTTCTCGGCGGCCAACCGCGCCAACGCGCCCTGGCCGGCGCGGGCCTGCGCGGCCCGGCGTGCCGACTCACCGGCGACGGCACCGGCCGACCCTCCGCCGGCGTGGTCGCCGTGCAGCAGCAACACCCGCACCGAACCCCACGCCTGTGGGGTCGGGGTGCCCTGGGTGGCGGCGGCGAACCCGACCACCCGGTCCAGCACGCCCAGCCCGGCACCCGGTACGTCCAGCGTGGCCAGCCGGTCCACCGCCTGCGGGCCCGCGTACTCGTCGGGCATCGGAAGCTCCATGCCCGGCTGGATGACCAGCCCGGTGGCCACCATCGGCAGCGCCATGGTGGGCGCGGCCCAGGGGTTGCCGGGCTCCTGGTTCGGTACGGTCGGAGCCGTGTGGGTCAACACGTCGGGCAGCTGCACCTCGGGGATGCCCTCGGCGTCGGCCAGGGTCGCCACGACCGGTGCGGTGGCGGGTGCGGGTGCGGGTGCGGCCGGTTCCGTCGGTGCGGCGACGGGCTTCAGCCAGACCGGTTGGCCGGCGACGACCAGCACCACCGCCTCGCAGGCGTCGGCGACCGCGCGGTTGGCGGCGCCCAGCGCGTCGGTGAACGCCCGGCCCAGCGGGGTGGTCGGCACCAGCGACAGCCCCACCTCGGGGCTCACCAGCACCACCCGCGCCGAGCAGGTGCGCAGCGCGTCGGCCAGTTCGGCGATCGTCGCCACGTCGTCGGCGGGCTGGTGGTCCGGGTCGAGCAGCACCGTCACCCAACCGCCCAGGTCGTCGACGAGCAGCGTCTCGTTGGGCTCCGCGGACGCGAGCACGTCGGCCAACCGGCGTGGGTCCTCGGTGGTCTCCTCGGTGGTCCAACTGCCCGGCCGGCGGGCGCGGTGCGCCGCCAACCGGGTCGCCCACTCGGTGTCCTCCGGGTCGCCCTCGGGCGCGGTGGCGACATAGCGGACCACCGGCGCGTCGGTGACCAGGGACTCGGCGAACTCGGACTTGCCAGACCGGATACCGCCGAGCACCAGGACCGTGTTCCACCCCTGTACGGACATGCCCGTACCTTAGTTCTCATCCTTCGGGGCCGGGCACGTCGCCCCAACCCTGCCGAAGATCAAAAGCCCGTTCCGCAACCATTGCGGGAAAGCGTCCATTTTCCTGCCCCGGACGCGGCGCGACCCCGGGCCGCTTCACCCACCGCCGCTGGCAATCGTGGACACTTACCGTTAGCGCGTGACGGAAAATGTCCAAGATTTACCGTGCCAACTCCCGCGAGGTCGCGCACCGGGGGGAACCACCAGCGTGGTGGCACGGGCGGCGATGATCAGTCGCAGTGTTCGAAGCCGCTGCCGTAGGTGACCCCGCCGGTGGCGCCGCCCCACTTCACGCAGGTCCCGGCGGCACTGGCCTTCACCGGTCCGGCGTAGTAGTCGAAGGACCCGCTGTCGGTGCTCCGGGCACGCCCCTGCACCTCCAGGTACGCGGACGCCGCCGACTTCGTCCCGACCGCGGTGTCCTTGAGGGTGACCACGCAGTTGGTGCCGGTGCCCGAGTGGTACGTCAGGAAGACGCGGCCCTTGCGCTGCCCGTCGGTGCCGGTCAGTGTCGCCGAGTCGATGACCTGGTAGCCGCTGCCGCACGCCTGCGCCGCCGTGTACGGGTTGGGCCGGCTGGACGGGGTGCGGCTGGGCGTCGGTCGGCTGCTGGTCGTGCCGGTCGGCGTGCTGCCCGGTGCGCCGGCGGTCCGGCCCGGCCCGGCGCTGCTCGTCGCGTCGGCCGGGGATCCGGTCGGGTCGGCCGTCGTGGTGCGGGTGGCGCCCGGCGTACCGCTGGGTCGGGGCCCGGTGGTGGTCGCGTCCCCGGGCGGCAGCGGTGCGTCGCTGACCGCCGCCGACTCGCCGGCCAGCGCGGGTGTCTGGTCCGCGGAACCCGGCTTCGCCTCGGGCCGGAGCGCCACCACGGCCACCGCGACGACAAGCGCGACGAGGACGACCGCACCGGTCCCGACCAGCAGTGGACGGCGTCGGCCCACCGGCCCGATCCCGATCGCGTCCTCCCGGGTCGGCCTCGGCTCGGTCGTCGCTTCGACCGCGACGTTCGCCGGTCGGCGTAGAGCGGAGGGCTCCGCCGACACCGACCCGGCGGGCGGCGTCGCCCCGACCGGCAGCGCGGAAACCAGGCCGGCCGGCGGTGCGGAAGCCAGGCCGGCGGGAGTGGCGGGGGCCGGGCCGGCCGGCGGCGCGAGGGCCGGGATGGCAGGCGAGGCGGCGGCCGGGACACCCGGGGTGGGAGCGGCGATCGCCCACGGTGGGCGGGCCGAGACCGGGATGCTCGCCAGTGTCGAGTCGCGGGCGTCGGCGGCGGCCGCCGCCAGCTCGGCGGCGCTGCCGAACCGGTCCTCGGGGCGCTTGCCCAGCGCGCGAGCCACCACGGCGGCGACCGCCGGTGGGGTGTCCGGCGGCAGTGGGGGAGGCTCCTCCTGGGCGTGCCGCAGCGCCACAGCGAGCGGGTTGTCGCCGTGGAAGGGCGGTTGCCCGGCAAGACAGAAGTACGCCACCGCGCCGAGCGCGTAGACGTCGGTGGCGGCCGAGACGGGCTGCCCGGTGGCCTGCTCGGGCGACATGTACGAGGCGGTGCCGAGCACCATGTTCGCGGCGGTCAGCCCGGCCATGTCCCGGGACCGGGCGATGCCGAAGTCGACGAGCACCACAGTGCCGTCGGCCTTCACCAGGAGGTTGCCCGGCTTCACGTCCCGGTGCACGATGCCGGCGAGGTGGGCGGTGTGCAGCGCGTCCGCGGCCTGGGCCAGCACCGACATGGTGGTGGCGGGGTCCAGCCGCCCCGCCGCGCGTACCCGGGCGGACAACGGCTCGCCCTCGACGTACTCCATCACCAGGTAGTCGACCCGGCTGCCGTCGGCGAGCATGGCCTGCCCCACGTCGTGCACCGGAACCACGCCGGGGTGCCGCAACGCGGCCAGCATCCGGGCCTCGGCCCGGAACCGGGCGGTGAACTCCTGATCGGCGACCAGCGACGGCAGCAGCACCTTCACCGCCACCTCGCGTTCCAGCAGCACGTCAGTGCCGCGCCAGACCGCGCCCATCCCGCCCGTCGCCACCCGCTCGCCCAGCCGGTACCGGTCGCCGAGCAGCACTCCCCGAGTCAACACCGGGCCACCGTACCGGTCGGCCTCGATCGAATTGATCCACCTGCGGGTCCTGCCGGGGGCAGCGAGGGGCCGTTGCGCGCCGGGCCGACTACGCTGGCGGGGGTTCGTCCCACGGGGACTTCAGCGGCGAGGGGAGACGCGGCATGGCGTGGAGCTGGCGGTACGAGGGCACGGACGGTCAGACGGTCGAGGGACCGGCGGAGTCGTTCGGCAGCCAGGCCGACGCCGAATCCTGGATCGGTCAGACCTGGCGGGAACTCGCGACGTCCGGCGTCACCTCGGTCGCGCTCGTCGAGGACGACCGGGTGGAATACCGGATGAGCCTGCTGCCCACGGCCGAGTGATGGCCTACGACCGGCCGGGCGCCGACGGGCTGGTCCTCGGCGTGCCCAAGGCGGCGTTCCGGCCCAGCCCGATCTTCCTCGGCCTGGTCGCCCTCTTCGCGGTCAGCGGGGTGCTGGCCTGGAACGGTTACGGCAACGTCCGGTTCAACGTGTTCCTCTTCGTGGTGTCCGGCTGGCTGGTGTCGCTGTGCCTGCACGAGTACGCCCACGCGGTGGTGGCGTATCGGGCCGGCGACCGGGACATCGCCCACCGGGGCTACCTGACGCTCAACCCGTTGAAGTACACCCACCCGCTGCTGTCGATCGTGCTGCCGGTGGTGGTGCTGCTGCTCGGCGGCATCGGTCTGCCCGGCGGCGCGGTCTGGGTGGACCGGCACTCCATCCCGGGTCGACTGCGGCACACCCTGGTCAGCCTCGCCGGCCCGGCGACCAACGTGCTGTTCATGCTGGTGCTGGTGGCGGCGGTACGACTCGGCACCCAGTCGGGCGGCCCGGTGGAGTTCTGGGCCGGGGTGGCGCTGCTCGCCTTCCTCCAGCTCACCGCCAGCGTGCTCAACCTGCTGCCGGTGCCCGGCCTGGACGGCGGCAACATGATCCAGCCGTGGCTCAACCCGCAGTGGCGCAAGATGTACGACCTGTTCGCCCCGTACGGCTTCATCCTGCTCTTCGCGCTGCTGTGGAACCCGCGTATCGGCGGCTGGTTCTTCGACGCGGTCTTCGCGGTCGGTGACCTGCTCGGTCTGCCGTCGTGGCTCTACGCCACCGGCCTCGACCTGATCCGTTTCTGGCAGAGCTGAGTTGAGCTGACCCGGTCCGGGTCGGAGCTGAGCTGACCCGGTTGCAGCGGCGTGCTCTACCTGTACCGGGGTCAGGCCAACGGGCGTTTCGACGATCGGTCCGTCTACGGAACGACAGGGTGGACGTCGACC
>NZ_JBSFBM010000330.1:0-7475 GCF_053592955.1 Micromonospora sp. NPDC002411
CGGCCTGGGCCAGGCCGACCAGACGCCCGTCGTCGATGACCGGCAGCCGGCGTACGGCGTACGTACGCATCAGGTCCGCGGCGGCCACCGCGTCGTCGTACTGGCTCACCGTGATCACGTCACGGGTGGTGATCTGGTTCAGCCGGGTCGAGCCCGCGTCCATGTTCTCCGCGACACCCCGGACCGTGATGTCCCGGTCCGTGACGATGCCGACCACACTGTCTCCGTCGGTCACCACCACGTCACCGATCGCGCTGTCGCGCATCTCCTGCGCGGCCGCGGTGAGCGTGTCGTTGCCGTCCATCGTCACCAACCGGGTCGTCATGAACTCTCCGACCGTTGTCATGGTGCTCCCCTCTCGGTGTCGGCACGGCACGTCTACCCGCCGCCTGGGAGGGGGTAACGCGCACTGCTCGCCGGGCTGTCCGTGCGGGAGTCGCAGCTCGCAGAACTCGCTGCTGGCCGGGGCCGGGCGCGTCAGCCCCGGGGCGGCATCCCGTAGACGCGCTCCACGTGCAGACGCAGCACCAACCGCCCCTCGTCGACCATGGCCTGCCGGTATTCGGCCCAGTCGGGGTGTTCGCCGCGCAGTGCCCGGTAGAGACCCACCAGTTCCTCGACAGTGGCATCGCCGGGTTCGGTGGAGGGCGGGGTCAGCTCGGCGCGTCCCTCGACCACCGCGTACGCCCAGCCGTCCTCGCTGCTCACGTGGAAGCTGGCCCGCGGGTCTCGGCGCAGGTTGGCGGTCTTGGCCCGCCCCTCGGTGACGGAGACCCGGATCAGCCCGGCGTCCCGGTCGAACGAGTAGACCACTGTGGACATCTGTGGCCGCCCGTCCCGCTTGATTGTCGCCAGCACGCCCATCGAGCGGCCGGCGATCAGGTCGGTCAACGCCTGCTGGGTGCGGTCGTCCGGCACGGTTTCCTCCAGGTGGACGTCGGCTCCGTCCATCCAAGCATGCCCGGTCGGCCGCCGCCCGGAACGCGACCGAGCCCCCGCCGGCGACCGGCGAGGGCTCGGGGTGACGCGACGGTCAGCGGCGCTCGGCGGCGACCAGCTCGGCGAGCTGCACCGCGTTCAGCGCGGCGCCCTTGCGCAGGTTGTCGTTGGAGCAGAACAGCGCCAGCCCGTACTCCACGGTCTCGTCGGCGCGAATCCGCCCGACGTAGGTCGGGTCCTGTCCGGCGGCCTGCAACGGCGTCGGAACGTCGGTCAGTGCCACGCCGGGCGCGTCGGCCAGCAGCTCGTGCGCGCGTTGCGGGGTGAGCGGCCGGGCGAACCGGGCGTTGATCTGCAGTGAGTGGCCGGTGAAGACCGGCACCCGGACGCAGGTCCCGGACACCTTCAGGTCGGGGATCTCCAGGATCTTGCGGCTCTCGTTGCGGAGCTTCTGCTCCTCGTCGGTCTCGAACGAGCCGTCGTCGACGATCGAACCGGCCAGCGGGAGGACGTTGAAGGCGATCGGCTCGGCGAACGACCGCGGCGCGGGGAACTCCACCGCCGACCCGTCGAACGCCAGCCCGGCGGCGTGCTCGGCGACCTTGCGGACCTGCTCGTCCAGCTCGGCGACGCCGGCCAGCCCGGCGCCGGACACCGCCTGGTAGGTGGAGACGACGAGGCCGACCAGGCCCGCCTCGGCGTGCAGCGGACGCAACACCGGCATCGCTGCCATCGTGGTGCAGTTCGGGTTGGCGATGATGCCCTTCGGGCGGTCGAGGGCCGCGTGCGGGTTGACCTCGGCGACCACGAGCGGCACCTGCGGGTCCATCCGGAACGCCGAAGAGTTGTCGATCACCACGGCGCCGGCCTCGGCGACCCGGGGAGCCAACTCCCGTGCCGTGCCCTTACCGGCCGAGAAGAGCACGATGTCCAGCCCGGAGTAGTCCGCTGTCGCGGCGTCCTCCACGGTCACCTCGCCGTCGCGCCACGGCAGCGTACGCCCGGCGGACCGCGCCGAGGCGAACAACCGCACCTGCTCCGCCGGGAACTCCCGCTCCGCCAGCACCTGCCGCATCACGCCACCGACCTGGCCGGTGGACCCCACAATGCCGATCCTCATGCCCGGAGGCTACCCAGCCCACCCCGGAAACCGGGAGCCCTTTCCCACCCCCCGGGTCCCGCATCACACCCCCTGAGTCGCCCTCCCCCGTTGATCATGAAGTTGTGACCGCGACACGCCGTGCCAGGTGACCACAACTTCATGATCGACGGAGGGGGGAACAGCGGGGTCAGGCGATCAGGTCGCCCAGGTTCGCTGCCGTCAGGTCGTCGCGGATGACCGCGGCGTCACCTTCGATGACCAGGGTCAACGCTTCCGGGTGCAGGTGGGTGGCCGCCGCTGCGGAGACCTGGTCGACGTCCGCCGCCAGCAGCGACTCCCGCAGTCGGGCGTGGTAGTCGTCCGGCAGGTCGTGCACGACGAGCGTGGTCAACGCGGAGGCGATCGCCCGAGGGCTCTGCAACTCGACCGAGAGCTGCCCCGCCCGCCAGGACCGGGCCACCTCCAACTCGTCCTCGGTGACCCCGGTGGCCTGGGTACGGGTAATCTCACCCACCGCCTCCACCAGGGCCGGCGCGGTCACGGCCGTCTGCACGCCCGAGCTGACGGCGAACCGCCCGAACCGCCGGGACGACGCGAACTCACCCCGGATGCCGTACGTGTAGCCGTGCACCTCGCGGAGCAGATGGTTGAGCCGGGACGTGAACGCCCCGCCGAGCACCGTGCCGGCGAGCGTCATCGGCACGTGGTCGGGGTGCGCCCGGTACGGCGACGGATGGCCGAGCCGCAGCGTGGACTGCACCGAACCGGGCCTGTCCACCAGGATGATCCGCCGGCCGGTGTGCAGCGGCACCTCGATCGGGCCGCCCCGCTCGGCCGGCCCGCCTCCCGTGCCGGCGAACGCCGCACCGGCCAGCGCGTCCAGGTCGATCCGGTCCAGGTCCCCGGCGACGACCAGGGTGCCGGGGCGCAGGAACCACTCGGAGTGGAAGACCGTGACGTCCTCCACGTCCAACCCGGCGACCGATTCCGGGTCGCCGTGCATGGGACGTCCCCAGCGGTTCTCCGCGCCGAACAGGTCGGCGCGCAACGCCGCGTCGGCGCGCGGACCCGGGTTGGCCCAGTCCATCCGCAACGCGGTCGCCTCGTCGTCGCGGACCCGACGCACGTCGGCGGGGTCCAGTCGGGGCGTCCGGACCGCCTCGGCGAGCAGCTCCACGGCCGCGCTGAGCCGGTCCACCGGGATCACCACGCTGGCCTGGAACGAGTCCCAGTCCAGTCCGGTCGTCAACGCGGTGCCGAGCCCTTCGACAGCGAGCGCGTACGCGGCGGCGTCCCGCTGCGCGGTCCCCTCTTCGAGGGCCTTGGCCAGCACGCCGGACAGGCCCTCCTTGCCGACCGGCTCCCGGCCCGCGCCCACGTCGAGCAGCAGCAGGGCCACGGCGAGATTCTGCCCGGGCAGGTGCGCGGCGACGACCTGACCACCGGCCACGGAGCGGCGGACCACCGCCGGAAACCGGTACGGGCGGGCGGCACCCGGGCCGGGACGGTCGGCGATCAACGTCATGAGGTCTCCTCGGGCAGGTAGGTCAGGATCACCCGGTCGGTGGCGAGCACCTCGGCGGCGGCCTCGGCGATCTGCTCGGCGGTCACCGCGAGCAGGCCCGGCAACTGGTCGGCGATGCGGGCCGGGTCACCGAACTGGGTGGCGTACCGGCCGAGCAGGTCCGCCCGGCCGTCCACGGTGGACAACTGACGCCACCACCCGGTGCTCAGCAGCGCCTTGGCCCGATCGAGTTCGGCGGCGGTGACCGGCACCGTGGCCAACTCGTCGACGACCTCGGCCAGCCCTTCGGCCAGCCGCTCGCCGCTCACCCCGGGGCGGGCGGTCGCGGTGGCGATCAGCGGTGCCGGGGCGTGCGCGAGGTCCACCCCGTACGCCCCGACCAGGTCCGGCTGGGCGAGCCGCTCACCGTCGGCGAGCCGCTGGTAGAGCCGGCTGCCCCGGCCGCTGCCGAGAACGGTGGCGAGCACGGTGATCACGTTGTATTCCGGGCTGCCGAACGGGTAGCTGCGGTGGGCGATGTACACCCGGGGCGCCGGCACGTCCGCGCTCACCGACTCGACGGCCGTCTGCCCGGTGGCCGGGACACTGCGGCCGTCCGGGGCCGGCGGGATGTCGTCGCGCGGGGGCAGCGCGCCGAAGTATTTGTCGGCCAACGCGAACACGTCCGAGGCGGTGGCGTCGCCGACCACGGTGAGCACCGCGTTGTTGGGCGCGTAGTAGGTCTGGTGGAACGCCTGGAAGGTGGCGAGGTCGGCGGCGTTCAGGTCGGCCATCGAGCCGATCGTCGCGTGATGGTAGGGGTGCCCCGGCGGGTAGAGCAGCGGCAGCAACCGCAGCCAGGCGTCCCCGTACGGAACGTTCTCGTAGCGTTGCCGGCGCTCGTTCTTGACCACGTCGCGCTGGTTGTCCAGCGTCTCCTGGGTGAGCGCCGGGACCAGGCCGCCCATCCGGTCAGCCTCCAACCAGAGCGCCAACTCCAGGTGCTCGGCCGGGACCGTCTCGAAGTAGTTGGTCCGGTCCGGATTGGTGGTGGCGTTGAGCGAACCGCCGGAGCCCTGGATCAACTTCATGTGCTCGGTCTTCGCCACGTTGACCGAGCCCTCGAACATCAGGTGCTCGAAGAGGTGGGCGAAGCCGGTCTGCCCGGCCGGCTCGTGCCGGGAGCCGACGTCGTACCAGAGGTTGACGGCCACGGCCGGCGCGGTGCGGTCCTCACTCACCACCACGCGCAGGCCGTTGTCCAGTCGGGACGTCTCGATGGGCCAGGGATAACCGCTGTCGGGCATGCCCCCGACGCTATCCGATCTCCCGGGCGGAAAGGTGACGTGCGGTCCGTCGGCGAGCCGACCCGCCGCATCAGGGAGGCCGCCCGGGGTATCGGAGGGCAATGACCGTCACCCCGCCCTCGTCCCGGCTCGCCACCGCCGTCGAACGCGCCAGCGCCGCGCTCAGCCGGCGCCGCGGCCGGTTGCTGCATCCGGCCGGTCGCTCCTTCACCGGCGAACTGATGATCTGGGGTACGCCCGGACCACCCACCGGGTCCGGTCTGCTGGACGACCCCGCCCGGTACCGGGCGACCGTCCGGCTCTCGAAGGGCACACCCACGCCCGGCAGTTGGCCGGACGTGCTCGGCCTCGCGGTACGCCTGCACCGCGACGACGGCCATCCGTTCGACCTGCTGGTCAGTTCCAGTGGCGCGGCCCCGCTGCTGCGCAATCTGCCGCTGCCCCGGCGCGACTTCACCGGGACGTACACCTCGATCATGTGTTACCGCGTGGGTCCCCGCCGGATCTGGCTGGCCGCGCTGGCCGACCCCGACTCGGTCGGCCTCGGACGCAGCCTGAGCGCGGCGGCCGCCGCGACCCGGACGGACACGCCGCGAATGGTGCTCGCTGTCGCGTCCGCCGTGGGGCCGTGGCGGCCGGTGGGGCAGATCAGTATCGACGCCCAACTCGACGCCGAGGAGGACGCCGCGCTCGCGTTCGACCCGGTGCGCAACCTGCCACCCGACCTGCGGGTGGCAGGCCCTTTGGCCTGGCTGCGGGAGCAGACCTATCGGGGGTCGCGCCGGGCTCGCGGGGCGGACGCTCAGTCCGGGGGTTCGACCGCGACCACCGTCTGATCCGAGGTACGACGTTCCAGCACCGTGTCCGGTGCCGCGTTCTGGTCCTCCTCGCGGATGTCCGACTCGGCGAGAATGGCCTCCGCCTGGGCCTCCGGGTCGTCGCTGCCCACGGCCTCCTCCTCGGGCAGGAGGTGGTGGGCTCGGGATTCCACCCGGTCCTGATCGCTCTGCTCGTCAGTCATGGCACCCCTGTTACCCCGCCGTGGACCGTGACACGCGATGTTCACTCCGCATCTTGGGACGACGCGGTGGGCTTCCGCATCGGGTCGGGTACGCTGGGCGACGTGACGCGTTCGTATCGATGGTTTAGGCAGCCGGCTCGCACGCCGGTGACTTCACCATGATCTGACGTCACCGCAGACCGAGCCGGCTGGGCAGGAGCTTTCGTTCCTGCCCTTTTGTGTACGAGCAGCCGGCTCGTCCCGGGCACCGGCCCCGGGCGCGGTCGGCGGAAGGATTCCCCACCGTGACGACCCCGGAGACCGATCGGGTCAGCGATCAGCGGATCGACCGCGTCGTGCCGCTGACCACGCCCGCCCTGTTGCATCACGAGTTACCCCTGGACGCATCGCTCGCCTCGGCCGTGCTGAACGGCCGCCGCGCTGTGGGTCGGGTGCTCGACCGCGAGGACGACCGCCTGCTGGTGGTGGTCGGCCCCTGCTCGGTGCACGACCCGGCCGCCGCCCTCGAATACGCCGAGCGTCTACGCGGCACCGCCGACCGGCTGGCCGACGACCTCCTGATCGTCATGCGGGTCTACTTCGAGAAGCCCCGCTCCACGGTCGGCTGGAAGGGCCTGATCAACGACCCGGGCCTGGACGGCAGCGGGGACGTCAACACCGGCCTGCGGCTGGCCCGGGCGCTGCTTCTCGACGTGCTGCGCCTCGGTCTACCGGTGGGTTGCGAGTTCCTCGACCCGATCACCCCGCAGTACATCGCGGACACGGTGGCCTGGGGCGCGATCGGTGCCCGCACCGTGGAGAGCCAGGTGCACCGGCAGCTCGCCTCCGGCCTGTCCATGCCGATCGGCATGAAGAACCGCCCCGACGGCAGCATCGGCACCGCCGTGGACGCGATCCGCGCCGCCGGCGTACCGCATGTCTTCCCCGGCATCGACTTCTCCGGCACCCCGGCGATCATGCACACCCGCGGCAACACGGACGGGCACCTGGTGCTGCGCGGCGGGGGCGGGCGGCCCAACTACGACGCGGAGTCCGTCGCCGGCGCTATCGACCTGCTCCGTGCGGCAGGGCTGCCGGAGCGCCTGGTGATCGACGCCAGTCACGCCAACAGCGGCAAGGACCACCGCAACCAGCCGCTCGTCGCCGCGGACGTGGCCGCCCAGATGGCCGCCGGGCAGCGTGGGATCACCGGCGTGATGTTGGAGTCGTTCCTGCTCCCCGGCCGGCAGGATCTCGACCCGACCCGGGAGCTGGAGTACGGCCGTTCGGTCACCGACGCCTGTCTCGGGTGGGACGACACCGCCGAGGTGCTCGATCACCTGGCCTCGGCCGTACGGGCGCGACGGGCCACCCTGCCGACGACGGTCTGACGGTGTGACGGCTGACACCAGAAGGCGCGGAACACGAGTGGGGGTCGGCTCGTTGACTGAGGTGTCGGTGTGCCCAGTGTCCCCGGGCCTCACCTAAATAGCCTTCGCGGAATACCGTCCGGCTGGAGCCGCGTAGCGCCACTCGCCGAGAGGCGACCTGCACACCGACACCAGCGCCGCCCCCGGCCCACAAGGCCGGGGGCGGCGCTGTCTTGTAAGCCCCACTCGCGAA
>NZ_JBSFBM010000331.1:0-7449 GCF_053592955.1 Micromonospora sp. NPDC002411
TGGGGGCTTTGAACACGATCACCTCACCGCGGTGCGGCGACCGGAAGTCGTAGACCAGCTTGTTGACCAACACCCGGTCATCGATCTTGAGTGTGTTCTCCATGGACGGAGAGGGGATGAAGAAGGTCTGCAGCACGAAGGCGCGGACCAGAACCGCGACCAGGATCGCCACACCCAGCAGGATCGGCAGCTCCTTCCAGAAGGAGCTGCGCGGCTTGTCGGTCTGCTCGTCAATCACGCCAAGGAGCCTACGTTGCCGGACTGGACGTCACCGTCCGGAACGCGCGGGAACCACGCAGCGCGGCTACCAACGCCGGGACCATCAGCACCACGTCACCCTGCGGGGTCGGTCGCACCGGTGGTGCTCCGGGGGAGGCCGTGGCCGGCCCGGACACGTCGTCGAACGTCGACGGCACCGACAACGAATTCCACCGTGACGAGGGCCAGACCACCATGAAGGCCCGACCGACGACGTTGTCGATCGGCACCGGGCCCTGGCAACGGGCGTCCTGGGAGACCTCGCGGTGGTCACCCATCACGAAGAGCTGACCCGGCGGTACGACCACCTCGTCGAAGCGCCGGGAGCGGCACTCCGACGGGTTGGGCGGAAGGTCCAGCGGGGAGTCCCGCAGCACGTACGGCTCGTTGAGGGGCGTGCCGTTGACCGTCACCCGCCCCTGGCTGTCGCAGCAGGCGACCCGGTCGCCGGGAACGCCGATCACCCGTTTGATGAAGTCCTTCTCACCGGGGCGGCTCACCCCGACCAGGTCGCCGACGGTGCGGGCGAGCCGACCGGCGACGCCCGGCTTCGGCTGCTCGTCGACCTGCGGCGCCCAGCGGTCGGTGCCCCGGAAGACGACCACCTCACCGCGTACCGGGTCGCGGACGTCGTAGACGACCTTGTTGACCAGGACCCGGTCCCCGACGAGGAGGGTGTCCTCCATCGAGCCGGACGGGATGAAGAACGCCTGGAGCAGGAAGGTGCGGATCAGCACGGCGAGGCAGAACGCGACCACCAGCAGCAGCGGAAGCTCCTGCCAGAGGGGCATCTGTCGGCGGGTACGGCGAGCCCGCCGGCGCCACGGATCGACGGTGCCGTCCTCGTCAAGCGTCTGCACCACGCCACTCCCCGGTCCACAGAAGCACTACCGCCCGGGAGCCTCGACGAGGCTCCACGGGCGGTAGTGAACGGCTGTCCGCCGCGTGGGCGGACCCGCCGCTTCGCTGCGCCCGTACGACCAGGGTAGTGCGGTCTGGTCGGTACGGCATACGCGCAGCTCAGGCGGCGTGGCGAGCGGGAAGTCAGCTGGGCTGCTTCTCCCGCTTCTCCTTGATCTTGGCCTTCTTGCCGCGCAGCTCGCGCAGGTAGTAGAGCTTGGCGCGGCGCACGGCGCCACGGGTCACGACCTCGATCCGGTCGATGCCCGGGCCGTTGAGCGGGTAGGTCCGCTCGACACCGACACCGAAGCTGACCTTGCGGACCGAGAAGGTCTCGCGCAGACCGTCACCCTGGCGGCGGATCACGACGCCCTGGAAGATCTGGACACGGGACCGGTTGCCCTCGACGACGCGGGCGTGCACCTTGACGGTGTCACCGGCCCGGAAGTCGGGAAGGTCGGTCCGCTTCGACTGGGCGTCAAGGGCGTCCAGGATGTTCATCGCTGCGTCCTCGTAAGGCTCACGGCGCACCGTCACTCGGTGCGCGGGTGGGTGATTCTGATCCCCGGGTGGTGGTCGGCGGGCCGACCCCGGTCGGGGATCCTCGCAGCCGCCCGCGGGCGCGGACGGATACGGCAACCTCCCTACTTTGCCACATCCCCCGGCGGCACCTGAAATCCGGCCTGGTCCAGGGCCGCGATGTCCCGTTTGTCGAGCCGATCGGCGGGTAGGGCGGCCAGCAGGTCGGGACGTCGGGCGGCGGTCCGCAGCAAGCCCTCCTCGCGTCGCCAACGGGCGATCTTGCCGTGGTCTCCGGAGCGGAGCACCTCCGGCACGTCGTGCCCGCGCCAGCTCGGCGGCTTGGTGTAGATCGGTGCCTCCAGCAACCCGTGCGCGTGCGACTCCTCGTCGAGCGAACCCGCGTTGCCCAACACCCCCGGCAGCAACCGGGTGACCGCCTCCACCATCACCAGCACCGCGACCTCGCCGCCGAAGAGCACATAGTCACCGAGCGAGACCTCGGTCACCGGCATCCGGGTGGCGGCGTGCTCCAGGACGCGTTGGTCGATGCCCTCGTACCGGCCGCAGGCGAAGAGCAGGTGCGACTCGGCGGCCAACTCGTACGCCATGGCCTGGGTGAACGGGACACCGGCCGGCGACGGCACCAGCAACCGGGGCGGCGGAGCCTCGGCCGGCGCGAGCGCGTCCAACGCCGCACCCCACGGCTCCGGGCGCATCACCATCCCCGGCCCGCCGCCGTAGGGGGTGTCGTCGACGGTGCGGTGCACGTCGTGGGTCCAGGTCCGCAGGTCGTGCACGGCGAGTTGGAGTACGCCGTTGGCCCGCGCCCGCCCGATCAACGACAGGTCCAGCGGGGCGAAGTACTCCGGGAAGATCGACACGACGTCGACGCGCATGCGGGGTGGTCCTAAAGGTCGAGCAGGCCGGCCGGCGGGTCGACGATCACACGTCCACCGGCCAGGTCGACCTCGGGGACGATCGCCCGGACGAACGGAATCAACGCGGTACGCCCCTCGGGGCGCCGCAGGACCAGCAGGTCCGAGGAGGGGGCGTGGTCGATCCGGGCGACCTCGCCCAGACGCTCGCCGGCCGGGGTGACCACGGCCAGACCCACCAACTGGTGGTCGTGGAACTCCTCCGGATCGTCCGGCGGGGCCACGTCGGCGCTGTCCACCACGAGCAGGGTGCCGCGCAGCGCCTCGGCGGTGTTGCGGTCCAGGATGCCGTCGAACGCGATCAGCACCCGACCCTGATGGAAGCGAGCTTCCTCGATGGTCAGCTCCGCAGGCACCTGGAACGGCACCCCGGGCTCATCGACGGTTGGAGGGGGTGTCGCCCCAGGCTCAGTGCGCAGCACTGTGCCTGGGGCGAACCGTGCCTCGGGTTCGTCGGTCCGCACTTCCACGGTGACCTCACCGCGGACACCGTGCGGCTTGCCGATCCTGCCGACGACGAGCTGCATCAGTACGAGTCGACGATGTCGACGCGCACGCCGCGCCCGCCGATGGAGCCGATCACCTGACGCAGCGCCTTGGCGGTCCGGCCGGACCGCCCGATCACCGTGCCGAGGTCCTCGGGGTGCACGCGGACTTCGAGCCGCTTGCCCCGACGGGAATCGACCATCCGCACCCGGACGTCGTCCGGGTGGTCGACGATGCCCTTGACCAGGTGCTCCAACGCCGGACGCAGAGGCATGTCAGGCCTGCTCACCGGCGTCGGCAGCCGGGGCCTCGGCCGGAGCCTCGGTCTTCGGAGCCTCGGCAGCCGGAGCGTCGGCCTTCGGAGCCTCGGCAGCCTTGGCGGCCTTCTTGGCCGGCTTGGCCGGGGTCTCCGGGGCGAGCCCGGCGGCGGCCTTCGCCTCAGCCTCGTACGCGGCCTTACGGTCGGCCCGCTCGGCGGCGACCTTCAGCGGCGGCGGGGCCGGCAGGCCCTTGTACTTCTGCCAGTCACCGGTCAGCTCCAGCAGCCGCTGCACCGCCTCGCTCGGCTGAGCGCCGACGGACAGCCAGTACTGGACCCGCTCCGACTTGACCTCGATGATCGAAGGGTCTTCCTTCGGCTGGTAGACCCCGACGAACTCGATCGCCCGACCGTCACGCTTGGTGCGCGAGTCGGCGACGACGATGCGGTACTGCGGGTGGCGGATCTTGCCCATCCGCAGGAGCCGGATCTTTACGGCCACAGTTGTTACGCTCCTGTTGCGATTTCACCGGCCCGTGTGGGCGGTGTGCATGGGTGAGCGCCGACCGGACCCGTGGGGTTGGGCCGGAGACTACTCGGTGGACTAGCGACGCGCCCGGGTTAGAGGGCGCCGGACGCGCGCCGGATACCAGCGACCCATTCTGCCAGATCCGATGCCGATGTCCCGCATCGGGCCCGGACGCCGCGTCACCGGTGACCGGAGACACCCTCACCGCACCGGCGGACGGTCCCATCCTGGCGGAAGTTCGTCCGGTACGTCCCAGTCTGGCGGAGGTGTGAAGTCGCACCAGGTGCCGTCGAACGGGAACTCACCGGCCTCGGCGAGGGCGATCACCCGCTCCCCCTCGGCCCGGACCGCCTTCTCGTCCGTCACCCAGTAGTCGTCCCCGAAGGCGAGCCGCTCGACGAACTCGTCCTCGTCCTTCCACTCCCAGCTCAGGTCCGGGCGCACCACCACGTCGAGGTCCTGGTCCACCACGTCGACGCCGGCCACCGGGCCGTCGTCCCAGCGGACACCGTGCTCCTCCAGGTTGACGTACCAGTGGGCGAACCGACCCTGGGCGTCGCGGAACCACCAGACGGAGTGCGCCGCGCCGGTCGGCAGGAACTTCAGCAGCGGCGGGCCGTTCCAGCGCCCGTGCGCCAACCGGTACGACGAAGAGATCCACTGGGCGAAGGGCATCGCCCGCATGCCCCGGCCCGCCTCGGTCACCTCGTGAGCCACCGGCGAGTCCCGGGCGATCCACACCAGCAGACCCCGCTCGTCGTCGCTGACCACGCGGCCCGGCCGGACCCATCCGATCCGACCGTGCCGCACGTTCCGGTGCATGATCAACCGACCCGGCGCGAAGTGGTCCACCGGCCCGCTCGAGGGCACCTCAGTAGGCGCGGGCGAGGATGGCGACCAGGTCGGGCTCGTCCTCGGAGTCCGGCACCGAGCCGTCGGCGCGCACCAGGCAGCGAACCGTGACGCCCTGACCGTTCGCCTCGGCCTCGCCGGCCACACCGACCGCCGACCACGGCACCCGGGCCCAGCCCGTCGCGGCGGCCTCGATCGCCTCGGCCAGGGTCGCGACCTCCACCGTGCGCGACTCGCGGTTGGCCAGCGCCTGGTCGTGCAGCACCTGCTGGTCGGTCTCCAGCGCCGCCAGCACCGCGGCGACCACGTCGGCCACCGGCGTCGGGGACTTCGACCCGTCGGTGCGGCGCACCACCGTCGCGTTGCCCACGGCCAGGTCGCGAGGGCCGACCTCGACGCGTACCGGATAGCCACGCAGCTCGGCGTCGACGGCCCGGCGGCCGAACGCGGTGTCGGTCCGGTCGTCGAGCGCGACCCGGACACCGGCGTCGCGCAGGCCGTCGTGCAGCTTGGCCGCCGCCTCCGCGACGCCCTCACCATCCTTGACGATCATGATGTACGCCTGGATCGGGGCCAGCTTCGGCGGCACGCGCAGACCGTTGTCGTCGCCGTGCGCCATGATCAGGCCACCGAGCATCCGGGTGGACGTGCCCCAGGAGGTGGTCCAGGCGTGCTCCCGGCCGCCCTCCTTCGAGGAGTAGCTGATATCGAACGCCTTGGCGAAGTTCTGACCCAACTCGTGGCTGGTGCCCAGCTGGAGCGCCTTGCCGTCGCCCATCATGCCTTCGCAGGTGTACGTGGCCGTCGCGCCGGCGAACCGCTCACGGGCCGTCTTCAGGCCCACCACCACCGGAATGCCGATCACGTTGACCATCAGGTCCTCGTACGCCTCGTGCAGGATCCGCCGCGCGTACGCCCGGGCGTCCTCGCGGGTGGCGTGCGCGGTGTGCCCCTCCTGCCAGAGGAACTCGCTGGTACGCAGGAAGATGCGCGGACGAAGCTCCCACCGGACCACGTTCGCCCACTGGTTGAGCAGGAGCGGCAGGTCCCGGTACGAGTCGATCCACTTGGCCATGAACTCGCCGATGACCGTCTCGCTGGTGGGGCGCACCACCACCGGCTCGGCGAGCTGCTTGCCGCCACCGTGGGTGACCACCGCGAGCTCCGGCGAGAAGCCCTCGACGTGCTCGGCCTCACGCTTGAGGTAGCTCTCCGGGATGAAGAGCGGGAAGTACGCGTTCTCCGCACCCGCCGCCTTGATCCGGGCGTCCATCTCGGCCTGCATACGCTCCCAGATGGCGTAGCCGGCCGGTCGGATGACCATGGTGCCGCGGACCGGGCCGTTGTCGGCCAGCTTTGCCTTGGCGATCAGGTCCTGGTACCAGCGGGGAAAATCCTCCGCACGGGGAGTGAGCACGCGTGCCATGACCGCACATCCTATGCGCCGCTCATCGGGGCAGTGCGGTCGGGCGCGGCATCGTTAGCATCTGCCGTCATGACCCCCCTCGATCCGCGCCCCGGCGCGGCCTTCAACCCGGCGCCCGACCCCGTCGAGCTGGCACACCTCGCGACCCGATGGGTGCGCTGGGTGGCCCGGCACCGGCAACCCGCCAATCCGATCGGCGACGGGTCCGGCCGGCACGCCGGGCACCACCAACCCGCCGACGTGTGGTTCCTCGCGGGTACGTTCGGTGGCTCTGCGCAACGCAGTTGCGTGGTTCCCGCCGGACGACCGCTGTTCTTCCCGGCCTTCTGCTGGTGGCAGGTCGGCCGCACGGACGAACCGGCGGAGGCCATGGACAGCGCGACCGGTCACGCGCAGCTCGACGGAGTGGCCGTCGCCCTGCGCGAAGCCGGTTCGGCCCAGTCGTTCCCGGTCAGCGGCTTCTTCAACAACGTCGTCACCGTCTGGCCGTGGCCCAGGCCGGTCTCCTGCTGGGGTCTGTGGGCACTGGTGCCGCCACCCGCCCCCGGTCAGCACGAGCTGAGCTTCGGTGGCAGCGACGGTGGGCGGTTCTGGGTCGAGGCGCAGTACCAGATCGACGTGCGCTGAACCGCCTACACTTCGACCACCATGATTGAACGGAGCGGCACCACCCCGGTGCGGGACAGCATCGTCGACGCCGCCCGCGCACTGACCGTGGCGACCGGTTGGGACGGCGTCCGGATGGGTGCCGTCGCGGGTGCCGCCGGGGTGAGCCGGCAGACCGTCTACAACGAATTCGGCAGCAAGGCCGGGCTGGCCGAGGCGCTGGCCCGGCGAGAAGTGGACACCTTCGTCGGCGACGTCCGTGCCGCCCTGCTCGCGAACGGCGCCGACGTCCGGGCCGGCGCGTACGCGGCGATCGCGCACACGCTCACCACCGCGGCGGAGAACCCTCTGGTCAAGGCCATCCTGAGCAGCGCCCGGGGCGGCTCGGACGAGCTACTTCCGTACCTCACCACGCGGGCCGAGGTGGTGCTCACCGAGGCGTCCGGCGCGCTGATCGACTGGGCCGGCGACCACCTGCCCGGAGCGGACCAGGCCACGCTGGCCTTCGCCGCCGACACGACCGTCCGGCTGGTGGTGAGCCACATCGTGCTCCCGCGCGCCCCGATCGACCAGACCGCCGCAGCTCTCGCCGATCTGGCCGTACATCTCTTCAGCGCCGCCGTCCGCCCACCCCACTGAATCCCCCGCGCCCCCGCGCCCGCGCCCGCGCCCGCGC
>NZ_JBSFBM010000332.1:0-7435 GCF_053592955.1 Micromonospora sp. NPDC002411
GGCGCTTACGGGCGGCGAACCGCGCCATTTCCAACCCGACGATGCCCACCGCGAAGGTGAGGCCGAGGACCGCCTCGGCGCGCGGCGGCGGCCAGGCCTGCCGGACGAAGAGCGCGGCCACCATGATCCCGCCGACGACCGCCACCAGCCACACCACGCCGAGCGCGGCGCCGTCGCCGGTGGTGGTGCCCCCCGAGGTCTGCCAGATCCGCAGCGCGAGCACCGACGCCTCGTCCCGGACCGAGCCGGGGGTCATCACCAGGATCAGGTCGAACGTGCGGCTGGTGCCGACCGCCACCAGCGCGAAGACCACAGCCGTGGTCCGCAGCAGCAGGGGCCGCCACTGGGCGTCCCACAGGACGTGCCGACGCCGCCCGCCGTAGGCGCGGACCGCGTCGGCGAGACTCGGCGGCACCGTGTCCAGCGCGGATCGGAACACCAGCACGGCCAGGCCCACCCAGGCCCAGACGAACGCCGACATCAACGCCACGGTGACCAGCCCAGGCCCGAGCAACTGCGGCGCGTCCTCGGCCGAGCGGCCGGTCAGGCGGGCGGCGACCAGGGTGGCCAACCCTCGGCTCGGGTCGGGGTCGTACATCAGCCGGAAGGTGACCCCGGTGACGACCAGCGGCAACGCCACCGGCACCAGGAGGATCAAGCGGACCAGGCCGCCCTCCTCGGAGCGGCGGGACGCGGCGGCGAGCAGGTAGCCCAGCGCGGTCACCACCGCCGGCACCAGCAGGGCCCACAGCACCGTCCGGCCGACCACCGCGCCGGTGCCCGGGGCGGCGAGCGCGGTCCGGAAGTGCTCCGCGCCGACCCAGCGGCCGTCGGTGGTGACGCTGGCGTGCATGGTCCGGAGCACCGGCCACAGCACGAGCCCACCGAGCAGCACGGCGGCCGGCAGCAGCAGCGCCGAGGTCGCCCCCGCCGCCGGATAGGCACGCCCCCGCCGGGGTGGCCCGACGTCGTCGAGCACGGCCAGTTCGCCGAGGACCCGCGGCTGGCTCATCGGCCGCCGCCCGCGTTGCGGGCCGCCAGGGCGAGCTGACCGGTGGCGCGGCGGATCGCCTCGTTGGCGCCGACACCGTCGGTGACGTCGGCGAAGAAGCCCTGCATGATGCGCCAGATGCCGACGCCGTCCGAGCCGGTGAACGCACCCGGCAACTGGTCGGAGAGGTCGAAACGCAGCGTGCCGGGCGCCTGCATCTCCCGGGCGAGCTTCCGACCGTCCGGGTCGGTGTAGCTGGTGATCGGCACGTTGGTGTTGGGCGAGAGGTAGCCACCGGCGCGCAGCCAGGGCCGGAACGAATCGGCCTTGGTGAGCCACTGGACCAGCTCCACCCCGCCCTGGGAGCCCGCGAACGCCACCGCCGCGTCCCCGCCGACGATCAAAGGGCCGCCTCCCGGTCGGGTGCCCGGGAACGGGAACGTGGTGGGCGCTTCCGGGCCGCGCTGGAACGGGACGACGACGTCGGCCGTGAAGTCCGCCCCGCAGAGCATCACCGCACGCCGGGAATACACCACCTGGATCACCGACTCCTCGTACTGGGTGAGCAGGGCGCGACGGCCGCCGCCGAGGAACGCGCCGTCGATGCTCCAGAGCCCGGCCAGCCGGTCCAGGGCGTCGCGCACCGGACCGCCCTGCCAGTCCGCGTCCGACCTGGCGAGAGCGTTGTAGCTCTCGGGTGCCACGTCGGCCAGGACGTTCTCGAACCAGTCGGTGAGCACCCAGCCGTCGGCGGCGCCGATGGCCAGGGGCGCCGGGCCGCCGTCACGCCGGGCGATCGCGCCGAGCTGTCGGGTGCGCTCGACCAGCGCGTCCCAGTCGGTCGGTTGCTCCGGCAGCATCGACGGCAGGTGCCAGACCAACGACTTGTGCGCCGCCTTGACCCACACGCCGTAGCGCCGGCCGTCGGCGGTCAGCAGGTCGCCCAGCCCGTTGGGCACCGCGTACTCGTTGGACGGACGCACCGGGCTCAGCCAGCCACGCTGGGCGTACTCGGTGACCAGGCCGGGGCGGGGCAGGATCGCCACGTCCGGGCTGGTGCCCGCGAGGTGCCGGGCCCGCAGGAAGGCGTCGATGTCGTTGCCGGCGCTCACCACCTGCACCGAACCACCGGGGTAGTCGCCGACGACCTGGCGGAACCGGTCCAGCTCGCTGGTGCTCCAGACCACCGCGACCTGCACCGACCGGGTCCCGCCGGAACAGCCGGCGGCCATCGCGGCGACGCCCGCGGCGGCGGCGCGCAGCAGGGCGCGACGGCTCGTACGGGCGACCGGTCTCATCAAGTCGCCTCGCTCGGCTCGGTGACCAGCTCGTGCCGCACCGGGATCTCGGCAAGGGTGGCCGGGTCGGCGGTGCAGACCAGCACCGCCACCCCGGGGGCCTCGGGTGGGGAGAGTCGGGGCATCAGGTCGGCGAGGCGACTGTCGCCGGCCGAACCCGCCGGCAGGTCGACCACGAGCACCTCGGGCAGGCAGGCCGCCGCCCGGGCGAGGGCAACCCGGAACCGTTGGGCGGCGGAGATCTGGTGCGGCAGCAGGGTGAGCGACAGCGCCAACTCGAGCCGGTCGACGACGGTGGTCGTCCAGTCGTCGGCCACCTCGTGCACACGTTCGCGTTTGCGCTGGCCGTACTCGATGTTGCGGCGCACGCTCAGCTGCGGCAGCAACGCGCCGCCGGCCGGCACGTAGCCGATCTGCCGGCGTGGCGGCGGCAGCGCGGTGACGTCCCGGTCACCGACCAGGATGCGACCGGTCACCGGCGCGGCGAGGCCGACCAGCACCCGGGCGACAGCGGTGCCGAACCGGGGTGGGGCGACCAGGGCGGCGAGCGTGCCGGCGGGAACGTCCAGGGTCACCGGTCCGGTGCCGGGGACGGCGACCAGTGCGCGTAGCCGTAACGTGACCCTCACCTCCGGTGACCGCTGGGAGAACGCACCCAGGGTGGCACACCATGCCGACAATCGATGCCCTCGGACACCTCCATTGTGGAGGTGTCGGTCCGCTCAGCCGGTGGAGTAGAGCGCGGCGAGGCCGGCCGCCGTGGCGGCCAGGCGCTCGCGCAGCGCCGCCGGGGCCAGCACCTCGACGTCGGCGCCGAGGCGTAGCAGCTCACCGTGGGCGTGGGTGAGCGACTCGATCGGCAGCACCGCGGTCACCCAGCCGCCCGCGTCCGGCGGCCCGGCGCTGGCCTCCACTGCGGTCACCACCGGGTCGCCGGCGATCTCCCGCAGCCGTTCCCGGCCGCCGGGGGAGAGCCGTACGGTGGCCTCGTCGCGGTGCAGCCGGGCGCGGAACCGCACCACGTGCGCCCGCCACCACGACGGCAGGTCGAAGTCGGCGGGCCGGTCGAACTCCTGCGGGAGCGGAGTCAGGGCGAGAATCTGGCTCACCCGGTACGTCGCCGGAGCGCCCCGGCCGGGCTGGTCGGCCACCACGTACCACCGGCCACCCTTGAGCACCAGGCCGTACGGCTCCAGCACCCGGGTCACCTCACCGTTCCAGCTCCGGTAGCGCACCTCGACGCGGTGCTGCCGCCAGACCGCCTCGGCCGTACGCGCCAACTCCGGCGAGGCGTCGCCGTCGGCGTACCAGCCGGGCGCGTCGAGGTGGAAGCGCTGCTGGAGTCGGGTGGCCCGGTCGCGAAGCGGCGCGGGGAGCGCGGCGTGCAGCTTGAGTTGCAGCGCGGCCACCACGTCGCCGTAGCCCAGCTCGTCGGCCGGGCCGGGCAGGCCGGCCAGGAACAGCCGGTCGGCCTCCTCGGCGGTCAGCCCGGTCAGGCGGGTCCGCCAGCCGTCGACCAGTTGGTAGCCGCCGGCGTGCCCGGCCTCTCCGTAAAGCGGGATGCCGGCGGCGTGCAGCGACTCCACGTCGCGGTAGATGGTGCGGGGGGAGACGGCCAACCGCTCGGCGAGCTGCACGGCGGTGAGGCGACCGTGTGTCTGGAGCAGCATCAGGACGGAGAGAAGTCGACTGGCCCGCACTTCACTGACACTAGCTGTCAGTGAAGCGGTCCTACTGTCCCGACATGGCTTTTCGGGACAAGGATCTGAGCACACCGGGATCGATCACGGTGGACGGTCGACAGCTCAAGCGTTACCACATCGACCAGCCGGAACAGCGCATCGAGCCGGAGGTGGAGAAGGCGGCGTACGACCTGCTGCCCGCGCTGCTGGCCGACGTCATGGAGGACGGCACCCCGGCCGCCGGATGGGTGGTGCTGCACCGGGGCGCGGACACCGGCGCCTACCTGCTGGCGTACACCTGGATGTTCGACAACGCGGTGGAGGTCCGCGTCGCGGTGGCCGGGCAACCGGCCCTGGACTGCCCCGACGACGACCCGGCACACTTCGTCGCACTGCACCGCCCCGGGATGGGCTGCGTGTGGGAGTTGTCGGTGCTGGAGCACGAGCGGGCCGCCTGGGTCCGACACATGCTGGCGCCGGAGAGCCCCGACCTGACCGACTATCTGAGCGACACGCGAGCGGAAGGGCCGGTAGGCCACTGATGGGCGACTTCGACTTCTTCACCGGCACCTGGAACGTCGTCAACCGGCGGCTGCGCGAGCGGCTGGTCGGCTCGGACGAGTGGGAGGAGTTCCCCGGGGTGTCGGTCGCGCACGGCTTCTTCGCCGGAGGCGGCCACTTCGACGAGATCACGTTCCCGACCAAGGGCTCCGCCGGCGCGACGATCCGGATCTTCGACCCGGCCCGGCAGGAGTGGTCGATCTACTGGATGACCAGCGGCAGCGGCGTGCTCGAACAGCCGCCGATGGTGGGCCGTTTCGTCGACGGGGTCGGCCACTTCTACGCCGACGACCAGTACGAGGGGCGACCGGTGCGGTGCCGGTTCATCTGGTCGGACATCAGCGCGACCACCGCCCGCTGGGAGCAGGCGTTCTCCGTCGACGGCGAGCAGACCTGGGAAACCAACTGGATCATGATCTTCACGCGTGCGTCCGACTAGCAGCTTCCGGCCGTCCGGGTGCGGTGTTAGGGTCCGTCCACCGCCCCGGATGGAGGGACGTCATGGCCTCCGACCACGTCGATGTGCTGATCATCGGCGCTGGCCTGTCCGGCATCGGCGCGGCCTGCCACCTGACCCGTGACTGCCCGGACAAGACGTACGCGGTGCTGGAGGCACGCGACACCGTCGGCGGCACCTGGGACCTGTTCCGCTACCCGGGCATCCGCTCGGACTCGGACATGTTCACCCTCGGCTACGCGTTCAAGCCCTGGACCGCCCCGAAGGCCATCGCCGACGGCGCGACCATCCGGGAGTACGTCCGCGAAACCGCCCGGGAGTACGACGTGCAGCGGCACATCCGCTTCCGGCACCGGGTGCTGCGCGCCGAGTGGCACACCGCCACCGCCCGCTGGACGGTGTACGCCGAACGGGCCGACACCGCCGAGACCGTGGTGCTGACCTGCTCGTTCCTGTTCGCCTGCACCGGCTACTACCGCTACGACGAGGGCTACACCCCACCACTGCCCGGTCTCGACGCGTACACCGGGAGGCTGGTGCACCCGCAGCACTGGCCCGACGACCTCGACCACACAGGTAAGCGGGTGGTGGTCATCGGCAGCGGCGCCACAGCGGTGACCCTGGTTCCGGCGATGGCGCGGCGGGCCGCCCACGTGACGATGCTCCAGCGCTCACCCACGTACGTCATGGCGTTGTCGTCGCGGGACCGGCTGGCCGACGCGTTGCGGCGCTGGCTGCCGGCGAAGGCCGCGTATCCGGTGGTGCGCTGGAAGAACGTGCTGCTGTCCACAGTCACCTACCAGCTCAGCCGGCGTGCGCCCGGCCTGGTCAGGCGGAGGCTGCGCCGGGTCGCCACCGGCCGACTCCCGGTCGGGTACGACGTCGACAGGCACTTCTCACCCCGCTACGACCCGTGGGACCAGCGGCTCTGCGTCGCGCCCGACGGTGACCTGTTCACCGCCGTGCGGCAGGGCCGGGCGTCGGTGGTCACCGACACCGTCGACACCTTCACCCCGGACGGTGTCCGACTGACCTCCGGCGACGTGCTGCCCGCCGACATCGTGGTCACCGCTACCGGGCTCAACCTGCTCGCCGTCGGCGGCCTGACGCTGCGGGTGGACGGCATCGACGTCGACCTCGCCAGCACCGTCGCCTACAAGGGCATGATGCTGTCCGGGGTGCCGAACTTCGCGCTGACCCTCGGCTACACCAACGCGTCCTGGACGCTCAAGGCCGACCTCGTCGCCGGCTACGTCTGCCGTCTGCTGCGGCACCTGGACCGCACCGCACAGCAGGTCGTCACGCCGCTCCCGCCCCCCGACGACGGGCGGGTGCCGCTGATCGACCTGCGCTCCGGCTACGTGCTGCGCGCCGTCGACACGCTGCCCAAACAGGGTGCGGACGCGCCGTGGCGGCTGCACCAGAACTACCCCCGCGACGTGCTGCTGATGCGGCACGGCAGGCTCACCGACTCGGGTGTGCGGTTCTCCCGGGTCGGCGAGACCGACGCGCCCACCGGCACCCGACGTCCCGTGTCGTCCGAGCGTCGCTGACCGCCAGGAGAGGAGCACCCGTGCAGAGGTTCGAGTTCGCCGGGGCCACGGCCGTGGTCACCGGCGCGGCCAGCGGCATCGGGGCCGCGTTGGCGCACGCGCTGGCCCGCCGGGGCAGCGACCTGGTGCTGCTGGACCGCGACGCGGAGCGGCTGGACACCGTCGTCACCGCGATCCGCGTGGCGCACCCGGACCGCCACGTGCACACGTACGTGGTGGATCTCGCCGACGCGACGGCCACCGCCCAGGTGGCCGCGGAGATCGGCCAGCGCCACCCGCGCGTACGGCTGCTCGTGAACAACGCCGGCGTCGGCCTCGGGGGCCGGTTCGACCAGGTGACGTTCGACGAGTTCAGCTGGGTGATCGACGTCAACTTCCGGGCCGTGGCGCAGCTGACCCACGCGCTGCTGCCCACCCTCCGGGCGGAACGCGGCGCGCATCTGGTCAACATCTCCAGCCTGTTCGGGTTGATCGCGCCGGCCGGGCAGGCCGCGTACTCGGCGAGCAAGTTCGCCGTGCGCGGCCTCACCGAGGCGCTGCGCCACGAACTGGTCGACGATGGCATCGGGGTGACGTCGGTACACCCGGGCGGGATCCGCACCCGCATCACCGAGAACGCCCGCATCGGCAGCGGCGTCTCCCGCGAGGAGTACGCGGCCGGCCGGGCACAGTTCGAGAAGCTGCTGACCATCGCGCCGGAGCGGGCCGCCGAGGTGATCCTGCGTGGCGTCGAGCGGCGTCGGGGCCGGGTGCTGATCGGCTGGTCGGCGAAGCTGCCCGACCTGCTGGCCCGGGTGCTCCTGCACCCCGGCCAGCACCCGGAAGTGCGCCAGCCACTGCCCGGGATGGTCGACGTGGCCGTACATCATCGTGGAGCTGGACCGGATGCCCAG
>NZ_JBSFBM010000333.1:0-7412 GCF_053592955.1 Micromonospora sp. NPDC002411
GCCGATTCGGATCGAGGTCCATCTCCGAGCCAACCGGCCTGCCGTCGTTCGCTGCAGTTGCTGTCAAGTGTTGCGGGGTGGGTCGATCTCTCGCCCAAGTAGCCCAGTTAAGCCCGCCCGAACGTGCTGTCAGCACTAGTCCATGCTTGTCACTGGATCGGCGTCGACCTAGCCCCGTCGTGCCCGCCGGAGGAGCCTGGGGCTAGTCATCGTAAGCGAATTCCGGGATGCTTAGTGGCAAGTTCCTCCGCTAGAGGCAGAAGTGACTCCCGCCAGGCCGCTTGCGAGGGCAGACAAAATAGCCGCAAGAATGCGAGGAGTGATCCATGACAAGCCAAGGCACACTCTTCTATAGCGAAGTCTTTGCGATGCTGGATCAGCAAGGAATACGGAGCACACGCGATGTCAACTCGCTCCGCCCTGACTACTCGAATAAGGGCTGCCTGTATTTAACATCATATACATTTCCCTGGGTAGCGGACGTTTATTCTCTCGTTCACGCAGGACTGAAGGGGCGCGTCCACGAGATCCAGCAGGGCAAGGGGCACCGGATTCTGTACGACCCACCGTACAGCGCGTGGTGGTTTAATGACTGGACGCCCACGGACGAGGTTTTCCGAATGCGCGGTGCATACGCATGCCTCTTCCCGGGTCGCGTCACGTTCAGATCGGCCCCGTTCCGGGACTCAGAATTTTTGGGCATGCCTCGCAATGTCTACATGGTACCGCTGGACTTCCTCATTCAAGCCGTTATCTTGCGGTCTGCTCTTACCCGTGGTCTCGCTGAGCTCTTGCCGACCAGCATTCGCTACGAGGAGGATGTCGAATCGATTGGGGTTCTCAGACACAACATAGTCGATAGCAGAGCACTGGACGTAGCTCCTTCCTTCATAAGGGTAGAGGGCAGTGGAGCTGGATGGGAGAGACTCCGGAAAGCGACGGAATCCGATGGTGGCGACGCCGTCGAGCGGCAGTTCCTCCGCACCCCTTGGCTGTTCGGGGTTGACATCGATGCATTCGTGCGCCTAATGGACGACGACGAGTCCTTCTTTCTATATGATCGAGCGGTGGCTCGCCTGATCTCCCCGTCTTCGCCGGGCGATAGCGACACGCTACTAACCGCTCTGGACGATCTGGCCGCCGCGACCAGCCGCCTACACAGAACCTTCCGCAAACAACAACGCGCGATCTCTTGGAAGAGTGGGGCCACTGGACTTGGCTCGATTGTGACCGTCGCATCATTTCTCGGCCCTTCGTCTTTAAAGGCCGTGGCTGCTGGAGTTGGCAGTGCATCACTTGTGCAGGCCGGCCTCGCTATTCGGGACTATGTTGCCGCAAGGCGAGACCTGTCCGACAGTGATTATTGGCTTCTCTGGGGAAGCATGAGGAACAACAAGTAGGGCCCATGCGCCGACATGCTCGGAAAAATGACTGACGGACAATCTCTCAACTGTCGCCGCCCCGACCAGAGCAGCGCCCATTACCGCCCCCACTCAGTCCGATGGCCGCCACGTGTCCGCTGATGTCCTCGCGGTCGCCTGCTCTCGCCCTAAGCGGCGCCGACCTCTCGCTTACAAGCTCTGTGCAGCTCGTCTGTGCTCGTCCGTCGGTGGTCGGGACCTCGGGGCGGGGTCCATCGCTGCGCATTTCCGCCCGTCGTCGTCTGGTGCTGTTGCTGTCACCGCTGCTGCCGAAAGCAGTTCGGGCAGGTTCTTAGCGGTGAGCTCCGAGGACGCGACGGCGCTGTCAGCCGTCACGCTGGTCTAGGAGGAAAGCTAGCCGGAGTGTCTACGAGACTTCCTCTTGGGTCGAGTAGACCTCCGGCATTTGGTGTCCGACACCCTTCTTCCACTGGTGCCGCTGGGCGGCGTTCTCCGCCTCCAGTGAAAAGGGCCAACCGTCCGGACCGCGAGAGTGGGCACCGCACGAGCACCGCCAGTGGTAGGCCATCCGAGTGTTGCTGCGGGTGGGGGCAGACGCGGTGCCACCGAGCACCCGCAGAATTTTCTCGATCATGGCTGCCTCCCGTTGCCGTGCTCGCAGAGAGTCTAGGTTCTACCGAGTCGTGCGATGACCATGACCCAAGTCCCTGCGGCCCCGCTTCTCAAAGGCGGCTCCACGCAGTGAACCTCGGCCAACCAGACTCGGTGAGTGGCCTTCGCGTCGCTGACTCTGCCGTCCTTGCCATCGGTACTCGTGTGTTGTCGGACCTTCCGCTGACTTCTCGCTGACGGCGGCCCGGTGGGCGGGCGCTGGACTCACGGCGAGAGGTTCTTCACGACACGCACACACGATCGAGTACTTGATCAAAATCCGCGGTATTGTTTCCTCATGACACGCCGCAAGAAGCCCACCGCCAAGACAGGCCCGGGTGTGGGTACCAGCATCGAACTGTTCACGGGTGGCGGCGGCTTGGCTCTGGCGATGCATGAGGCTGGGTTCCGTCACCTCTTGGCCGTGGAGCTGGAGCGGCGGGCGTGTGGGACGCTCCGGCTGAACGGGGCCGTCGACTACGAAGAGGGGTCCCCCCTACCTAAGTTGCTGGGTGACCGTTGGCCGCTGCGACAGCGCGACGTGGGGGAAGTGAACTTCGATCGGTGGCTGGGCGAGGTTGACGTGGTCGCCGGTGGGGTGCCGTGTCAACCATGGAGTTTGGGGGGCGCTCACAAGGGCTTCGATGATCCCCGCAACCTTTGGCCGCAGCTGTTCCGGTGCGTGCGGGAAACTCGGCCGCGAGCGATCGTGGCGGAGAACGTCAAGGGATTGCTGCGCCCGTCGTTCAAGCCGTACTACGACTACATCATCCGGGAGCTGTCGGCGCCGTTCGAGGAGCGGATCGAGGGTGAGGACTGGAACGACCATGACAAGCGCCTGACCAAAGCCCTCCGCGCTCATGACGTGGACCTCACCGAGCGGTACGACGTCAAGTACAAGCTCGTAAACGCGGCGGACTACGGCGTTCCGCAAGTGCGGTGGCGGGTGTTCGTCGTAGCGTTCCGCAAGGATCTCGGGCTAGCTGACTGGGAGTTCCCGGAACCGACTCACTCGGAGCTCGCGCTGAAGCATGCCCAGGACAGCGGGGAGTACTGGGAGGAGCATGGCGTCCCGCTGCGGGAGGATCTGCTGCCGGAAGTGCTGCCACTGTCTGACGGCAAGCCGCGCTGGCGGACCTTGCGAGACGCGATTTGGCCAGCATCGCCAGAATCGCGCTCCCTGCGTCTTCCAGAGCCTGTAGGCGACTACATTGAACACCCTGACTGGCTGCACCACGTCGGCTGGCCCGGCGCTCGTCAGTACCCGGGTCACACTCCCAACGACCTAGACCGCCCGGCCAAGACGGTTAAGGCGGGCGTTCATGGCGTGCCGGGTGGCGAGAGTGTGATGCGGCTCGATGATGGGTCGATCCGATACATGACGGTCCGGGAGACCGCCCGGGTGATGACGTTTCGGGACGACTGGCGGCTTGACGGCCCGCGCGGGGAGCAGATGCGTCAACTCGGCAATGCTGTCCCGGTGGGGCTCGGACGGGCGATGGCGGAATCGGTGGCGAAAGCATTGCAGCGGGCGAGCGAGCAGGCATAGGCGACAATCGTTTTATGGCCACTCAATGGCGGGACGCCCCGCCCACCGACTCATCGTGGAAGCCGGTCAAGGGCATGTCAGCCGGCGAACGAGCCGATGAACAGGACACAGCTGCGGGCGGGCGAGAGAACAGGTACCTACCCGGGTCTTCAGGCCGGACTGTCCTAGCCTCCATCTGCCTGCGGCTTCCACCTAAGTCCCGGCGCGTGTATGCGTACCTTCGATGGCCGGAAGGGCGGAAGACACGCGAGCGATACGTCTGCCAGGTCGGCTGCGACACTCGGGAGGAAAACCTCGCGCAGGCATGGCGACACGCCCTGAGCCTCGGACTGGCTTCGCTTCAGCGGCCGAAGGAAGCGGCGCAGTCTTGGGCTTCATCTCCAGCCGTACGTAGCGTCATGCGCGCCAACCGCTCCCGCGATACCCGGCCAGAGATGGCCCTTCGTTCAGCCGTACACGCCCTCGGGCTGCGCTACCGGGTAGACCGCCAACCGTTGGCCGGACTGCGGCGAAAAGCTGACCTTGTCTTCGCCGGCCCACGCATCGCCGTCTTCGTTGACGGCTGCTTCTGGCACGGCTGCCCTCGGCACTACCGTCCGTCCACGCGCAACAGCGAGTTTTGGTCAAGCAAGATCGAGGGCAACCGGAACCGCGACGCACAGACCGACGAGAAGCTGGCCGCCGCGGGTTGGACGGTAATCCGGGTATGGGAACACGAGGACACGCAGCAAGCGGCTAGCCGGATCGCACAGGCCGTGCTGGCCTTACGCACCGACCCGCATCGCGGAGCCGGAGCACTAGGCGGGTACGCGAACAGGAAGATCAGTCCAGCGTCCCCGTTCACCGTCACATGAGGCGGCCTTCGGCCTCCGACTCCATGCTCAACTGTTCGGCAACCAGCGTGTTCTGCTCGGCGGTGGCCTCCGGATCGTCCGCCGGATCGAGTTCGTTGTCCACCACCCGGTGGTCAGGGATCTCAAGGCCGAGTCGCGCCATCTCGGAGAGGAACCGAGCCTGGTCCTGGACGACGACCCTAGGTCCGCTCTCGGTCTTCTTCTTCGGGCGCCAGATCGGCCGTTTTTGGTACGCGTCCAGCACGTCAATAGCCGCAGTCCGCTCCGGTCCCTCTTCGAGGATCGACGCGGCGACTGCCAGGTCGACCCTCTCACGCATCTCCGCCAACGTGAACCGGCGGTTACATAGGCGCCCCGCACGAGGCCGGCCCGGATGGACTGTATCCCAGATAGACCGGGCGTTCTGGCGATCAGAGCCCGGGGCGTTCGCGCCGAAGCCGGGCATCACGGTGTTCCAGAGAACCGGCCGGTACTCGCGTAGGAGCGCCCGCTCGGCAAGCACGATCCACGCATCGTCAAGCGGCAGATACCGGACCTTGAAGTCGGCGACCTTTAGCGTTTGGCTCGCCTCAGCGGCGGAGTCCGCGTGCTTCTTGATCCGCTGCACGAGTTGGAAGCCGTCCGGACTGGCGGGATCTCCATAGCTGGAGTTCCCGGCCTCGGCCTTCCCAACATAGATCGGGACCTTGCGCTTGGTGGTCTTGAGAGGTGCGTAGAGATCGAAGTCGCCGAGGTAGTAGAGGGCGTAAACCCCGGCGCCCAGGAAATCGCGAGGTGGGAAGTCGTCAAGCTCGGCCCGCTCCAGTCGCTCGCGCAACACCTCCTGGAGATTCCCGAGCGCCAGTGGGTCGAACACCTCGACCTGCCGAGCTTGGTCACGCCTCGTCGGGCGCCTACGCGTCATGACGGGGAGGATAGCGGCAGGTGATCAACCGGCGCTTGCCCCTCAACCGCTGTCTTGCGGCTTCCCTGAGGGTTGGCACCCGCCCGACGTGCCGTTTCACCCCAATTGCGGCAGTTGGGAATCGCAGTTGGTCGCGGCCCACCTTCGGCTGGCATTTGCCGCGACATCCCCAAGGCCAGACACAGGTACGCTCCCTACGTGCCGGAGTTGAGCCCAGGGGACCTCGCCAAGGCGGTCGAGGCGTTTAAGCTGCGGTTGCTGCAGGAGGGTTCGCCACTCCAGATAGTCCGAGAAGTTGTCACCTTCGGTTCGGCGACTGTCATTTCGGATGTTGATTACAGCTCGATACGGGAATATGCGGGTCAGATCCTCAAAGTGTCCCCGACGCGAGATGTCTACATCGTGGGTTCAGCGAAGCTTGGGTTTAGCATCAAGCCGGGCTCTCGCTACAGGGGATTCAACGATGAATCTGACGTAGACTTGGCCATCGTCTCAACCTCCCTGTATGAGCGGCTATGGGAGCAGGCGCGCTCATATAGTCGTCAGGGCGGCATCTGGGATAAAGATGATCGAAACCATTTCAAGAATGACCATGTCAATGGCGTAATCAAGCCATACCTGTTGCCCGACTCGCCTGTTACATCCTTGAAGGCAACCCTCTTTGACCTGGGTTCCGCTCTTCAGGCTAGCGGCCGATCCAACTACCGGGTCACGATAGCGGTCTGGTATACGATAGACGCGCTTGAAGATTATCAAAGTGTCGCTGTGAAGCAGTGCCGGGAGGAGTTGGCCACATGAAGACTACGGCCACAAACAAGAAGGTGCGAGAGCTAATGACGGCCCTCCGAGAGGAGACGCTGGTTCCCCGCCCTTACTTCCAGCGGCGCCTCGTGTGGACTGCTCGTCATAAGCAGCTCTTCATCAAGACAGTCCTTGATGGCTACCCTTTCCCCGAGATCTTTCTTTGCGACGGCGAAGTGGACCTTGAGACTGGCATAGGCACTCAGCTTGTTGTGGATGGCCAGCAAAGGATCACGACGCTCTACCAGTACTTCGTCGGTTCTGATGACCTGCGGTTGGGCGATGTTCCACGTTACCGGGACTTGTCGGAGCCGGAGAAGCAGGCTTTCTTGGACTACGAAGTAGTCGTCAGGGACCTAGGTCGGCTCAGCGACGAGGATGTTCGTGACGTCTTCCACCGCATGAACTCCACCAACTATTCACTAAACGCAATGGAAGTAAACAACGCCCGATTCAACGGCGCCCTCAAGCAGTTTGCGGAAGAGGTCTCGAAGTGGTCCTTCTTTGAAGACCACCGAGTCTTCACGCTCGTCGACGTGCGTCGGATGAATGACGTGCGTTGGGCCCTAACCCTTCTCATTACGCTCCTGTCTGGATACTTCAACCGCGACTCGGAACACGAGGCGTTTCTACGTCGATACAACGATGACCTCCCGGAGAAGGACCGGCTACATGCCGAACTCGAAGAGACTCTGAACTTGATTGATCGCCTAGAACTAGACCCCGGAAGCCGGGCATGGCAGAAGAACGATCTTCTTACGCTGGTCGTCGAGATATACCGGCGGGATCCAAGGCTATTGCTTGACCAGGATGCGCTCGGTGAAAGCCTTCGTAGCTTCTATGCGGCAGTAGATGCCGTGTCTGACGGCGTGAAGCCAACGGCGTGGGAGGATGACGCTCCTGCATATCATGCGGCCGTCATATCCGGGAGCAATGAACGTGCACGGCGACTACGCCGCGCCGCAGCAATCGCTAAGGTGATCGACCCATACTTTCCCACTTTGAGTGCGAAGACGCCCTCAAAGCCTTAGTGCTAGATGACCATCGGTCTGCCGTCGACCCGCCCTCTGGGGAGCGGGCCGCCGCCCGGCCCGTCACGTCAAGACGGCCTTGACGCAAGGTCGGACGCTGGCTGGGTCGGGCGGGGGTCTGCTCGGCTGGGCCGGGTCGATGGCTGGCCCCGAAGCCCGGCTCGGCCCCGAAGCCCGACTCCGGGCGATAGGTCGGCTCCGCGCGGTACGCCGGCTCGGCCCGATAGTCGGGCTCCGGCC
>NZ_JBSFBM010000334.1:0-7384 GCF_053592955.1 Micromonospora sp. NPDC002411
GGATCGCCGCCGACGTCGACGCCGTGATCCGCCTCGCCGCCGACAGCATGACAGTGCTGCACCGCGCCGTGGCCGACCTGCGCCTGCGCGCCGGGGTGGAGGTGGCGGAGGCCAATTACATCCTCCGCGCACTCGACCTGAGCGCGCCGGCGGACCCGCGTACCCCGGAGTGGGCGGGGTCCGCCGCATGAGCCGCGCAGCCGGTGCCCGCCGGATCGTGGTGGGAGTCGACAGGTCGTTCGCCGGGATGCAGGCGTTGCGCCGCGCGATGCAGCTGGCCCGCCGAGAGGGCGCGCAGGTGGACGCGGTCCGCGCGTGGGTCTTCGCCCCGACGTGGCGGCCCGGCACGCTGACCTGGCGGTGGCAGGACGAATGCGACCGCGCGGCAGTGGTCTACCTGCGCGGCGTGTTCGACGCGGCGCTCGGTGGGATCCCCCGGGACGTGACAGTGCGGCTGGTGGCTACCCAGGGGTACGCCGGGCAGGTGCTCGTCGACCACGCGTGCCGGGAGTCGGACCTACTGGTCGTCGGCAGCCCGCAACGCGGCCGGTTCGGCCGGTCCCGCGGCCACGTCACCCGGTACTGCGTGACCCACGCGGGCGTACCTGTCATCGCGGTGCCCGCGCCGTCCTGGGCGCGGGCCGCGACGATCCGCCGCTTCGCCCGCGACCTCGAACGATTCAGCCGATGACCGCCATCCCGGCGGCACGTGCGGAAAGGACAAAACCGACAATGGACGAGGGCCCGATAATCTACGCCGTTCCGGTGCGTGACCTGCCGGGACGGATGGTGCGGACGGTACGGACCGGTCGTTCGCCGCAGGGGCAATGGGTGGGAATCGCCTTCACCCGGCCCGAGCTGCTGGTCACCGCGATGGGCACGGATCAGCCGTGGGAGGAGCTCTGCGAGTCGGCGCTGCGCGGCATGTTGCGTCCGCTCGGCATCGACGTGATCCAGGTCGACCCGTTGCTGGTGGCACCACCGCTGGCCCCGAGGACCGCCGCCCGCCCGGAGACCGCCGCCCGGCCCGAGACCGTTGCCCAACCGGCCGGTCAGGCGCGGACGAAGCGCACCGCGTCGGCGATCACGTGGCCGTTGGTGTCCTCGGTGCGGATCAGCACGCTCCCGTCGGTGCCCGCCGTGAACGGGTAGGTGCCCAGCGGCACCCACTGGCCCCCGGACTGCCGCTGGTCGACGGTCCGGGTGGTCAGCCCGCCGGAGTACGCGATGTCCACCGGCACGTTGCTCGCCCGGTTGGGGTCGGCGGTCCAGCGCAGCTGCACGGTCCACGATCCGGAGGTGGGCAGTGTCGGGCGGAACCGCAGTCGGTTGACGCCCTTGGCGGTGTTGCCGTCGTGCTCGTAGTCCGGGCCGTAGTAGCCGCCGATGCTGGTGCTGCGCAGCCACGTACCGGCCCGGGTGACTCCGCTGGCCGCCGCGTTGTCCAGGATCACCTCGCTCGTCGATCCCCATTCCAGCACCGCGCCGTCCTGACGCAGCCGCGTCTGGAGGGTGGGCACGGAGACGGCCTGCACGGCGACGTTCCCGGCGAGCGCCAGCGACGCGGCCGTGGCGGCGGCCTGCCCGAGGATCATGAACACCGGTTCCATCCGGATCGACCCGTACGCGATGTGGCTCGCCGACAGGCAGACCGGCACCAGCAGGTTGGCGCACTGCGCCTGGTGCGGCACGATCGCCCGGTAGCTCACCGGGTACGGCGCTGGCACGCTGATCTGCACGTCCCCCTCGTTGCGTACCTTCCCGTCGACCACCACCCGCTGACAGTTGTGCGAGTCCATCGTGTAGCTGGCCAGGCCCACCGAGTCGGCGGCGCGCACCCGCCCCCGGCAGTCGGCCTCGGTCATCACGTACGCGGAGACCATCCGGCGGGCCTCACGGATGTAGAGCAGCGGAGGCCAACCACCGGTGCCGGTGAACTCGTCGACCGGCAGCCCCCACCGGGCGGTGGACTCACGCACCGACGCCGGCAGCCGTGCATCGTTGGCCAGGAACCACATCATCCCCTGCTGGTAGCTGCGGTGCTCGGCGATGATGCTCTCCCGTACGGCCCAACTCGCCGTCGGGTACGCGTGGTTGGAGCCAATGTGGTCGGTGGAGACCGCGCCGTTGTTGTTGGAGTCGGTCTTCCCACCGCCGATCGAGTGGGTGGTGAAGTACGGCCCGGTGTAGCCCGCCTGGATGTGGCGCAGCAGCAGCTCGTACCGGATCGGGTCGTAGCCGGACGGCCTGCCGAACGGGATCCGGTTGGCCGCCTGGGTGAGGCACATCCGGAAGCAGTACGCCTGGATCCGGTCGTCGCCGCTGCCCTGCGGGGCGAGCGGGGTGGCGGAGATGCCCGGCAGCAGACCACTCGCCGGCGAGCCGACCGTCACGTACGGGTCGACGGGGTAGACGAACTGGTGGGTGTTGCGGGACTGCACCCCGTTGATCGTCTCGCCGTAGGTGTCGTTGGACTCCCGCCCGACGGTGAACCCCACCCCGGCCATGGCCAGCAGGTCGCCCTCGTAGGTGGCGTCGACGAACACGCCGCCCCGGTAGACCGAGCCGTCCTCGGTGCGCAGCTCGGTGATCCGGTTGCCGCTGCGGCCGAGGCTGGCCAGCCGGGCGTCGACGACCACCGGAACGTCGGCCTCGGCCAGCATCTCCGCGAAGACGGCGGTGGCGACGCGCGGTTCGAAGGTCATCCGCAGTGGGGACGTCGGTGTGAGGGTTCCGCCGTGGTACTTCACGTACACCCGGCGGTAGAACTCGGCGGCCAACCCGCCGATGGACGCCTGGACCCCGGTGTCGGTGGCGCCGAGCCCGGCGGTGCTCAGCCCGCCGACGTGGCTGGTGGGCTCGACCACCACTGCGGTGTGGCCGAGTCGGCGCATGGTGATCGCGGCGGCCAGGCCTCCGGAGGTGGCGCCGTAGACGACCAGGTCGGCGGTGGTGACGGCGGCTCGGGCGGGACCGGCCCGGAACGGGTCGGAGAGACCGGCCAGGACGAGGCCGGCGCCGCCGGCGGTCAGCAGTCGACGGCGGGACAGGGGCACTGACACGGCGTACTCCCAGGGGGTAACCGGAGGGGACGGTTACAGAAGCACGCCGCTGCCGCTGCAAACAGAAATTCTTCAATCTCTGCCGGCGGGTGTCAACGGGTCAGGGGCGGTAGCGGTAGCCCATTCCCGGTTCGGTGATGAGGTGCCGGGGTCGGGCCGGGTCGTCCTCCAGCTTGCGCCGCAGCTGGGCCAGGTACTGCCGCAGGTAGTTGGTCTCGTTCTGGTACTCCGGCCCCCACACGTCCTGGAGGAGTTGACGCTGGCTCACCAGCTTGCCGGGGTGACGCAGCAGCTTCTCCAACACGCTCCACTGGGTGGGGGTCAGCTTCACCTCGGTGCCGTCGTCGCGCCGCACACTGTGGTCGGCCAGGTCGACGGTGTGCTGGCCGATCCGCAGCGCCGGCACCGACTCGCTGGGCGCGCCGAGCCGGCGGGTGACGGCGCGGATCCGGGCCAGCAACTCCTCCACGCCGAACGGCTTGGTGACGTAGTCGTCGGCGCCCGCGTCGAGCGCCGCTACCTTGTCCTCGCTGCCAGCGCGACCGGAGAGCACGATGATCGGCACGGCGGTCCATCCGCGCAGGCCGCGGATCACCTCCACGCCATCGATGTCGGGCAGCCCGAGATCGAGCACCACCAGGTCGGGTGGGTGGCTGGCGGCGGACTTCAACGCGGCGGCCCCGGTCGCTGCGACGTCCACGTCGTACCGGCGGGCGCGCAGGTTGATCCGCAGGGCACGCAGGATCTGCGGTTCGTCGTCGACGACCAGGATGCGCGTCATTCCTGCGGCCCCTCCGAGCTGGCGGGCGCGGCGGGCAGCCGCAGCACCATGGTGAGCCCACCGCCCGGGGTGGTCTCCGGGGTGATGCTGCCACCCATCGCCTCGGCCAGGCCCCGGGACAGGGCAAGACCGAGACCGACGCCGGTCTGGTTGTCCCGGTCGCCGAGGCGTTGGAACGGCAGGAAGACGTGCTCCCACTGGTCCTCCGGGATACCCGGACCCCGGTCGATCACCCGCAGCTCCACCTGACCGGCGTGCGCGCTGGCGGTGATCGTCGGCGGCTGGTCCGGCGGGCTGTAGCGCAACGCGTTGGCGACGATGTTGACAAGCACACGTTCCAGCAGGCCCGGGTCGGCGGTGGCAGCCGGCAGATCGGCCGGGATGTCAGTGCCGACAGTCGCGGCCGCCGGGCCAAGTTCGTCAAGCGCCAGGGGTACGGCGTCCTCCAGGCCGATCGCGGTCGCCGAGATGCCCAGCACGCCCGCCTGGAGCCGGCTCATGTCCAGCAGGTTGCCGACCAGCCGGGCGAGCCGGTCCAGGGACTCCTCGGCGGTCTCCAGCAGCTCCTCGCGGTCGGACTCGTCGAACTCGATGTCGTGGCTGCGTAGGCTGGTTACCGCCGCCTTCGCCGACGCCAGTGGCGTACGCAGGTCGTGGCTGACCGCCGCGAGCAGCGCGGTGCGCATCCGGTCGGCGGCGGCGAGGGGTCGGGCGGTAGCGGCCTCCTCGGCGAGCCGTTCCTGGCGTAGCGCGACGGCGGCCTGGGCGGCGAACGCCTCGACGATCCGCCGGTCGGCGGCCTCCAGCCGTCGGCCGCAGAGCACGACGGTGATCCGGTCGTCGACCGGGACGGTCGTCTCGCCGCTCTCCGGGGTGCAGGGCGCGTTCTCGCCGACGCTGGCCGCCACGTTCCAGGCGTGCTCCTCGCGGGCCCGCTCGGGGCGGCCCTCGGCTTCCTCGGCCAGCTCCAGCACGCTCACGGCGCGCAGCCCGAAGGTCTCCCGGAGCTGTTCGAGCAGGGCGGGCAGTGGGCGTTCACCGCGCAACACGCCGCCGGCGATGGCGGCGAGGGTCTGCGCGTCGGCGGCCGCCCGCGCGGCTTCCCGGGTACGCCGGGCGGCCACGTCGACGACCCAGCTGACCGCCAACGCCACAGCCACGAAGACGGCCAGGGCGAGCAGGTTGTCCGCCTCGGCGATGGTCAACGTGCGGAACGGCGGGGTGAAGAACCAGTTGAGCAGCAGCGAGCCGCCGAGCGCGGCGACCAGGGCCGGCCACACCCCACCGACCAGGGCGACCCCGACGACCCCGGCGAGGAACAGCAGGATGTCGTTGGTCAGGGTCAGGTCGGGCAGTGTCTTCAGCAGCACTGTGAGCAGCGGCATGCCCACCACCGCCAGGCCGAAGCCGAGCAGCCGCCGACGCCGGGACAGCGCCGCCGGCACGGCCGCCGCCCGACGGCCCTTGCCGGCCTGCTTGTGGGTGACCAGATGCACGTCGATCGCCCCGGAGAGCGCAGTGGTGGTCACCCCGACACCCCGGGCGAAGATCTGCGCGAAGCGACCTCGCCGGCTGGCGCCGAGGACCAGCTGGGTGGCGTTCACGCCCTGGGCGAAGTCGAGCAGCGCGGCCGGCACGTCGGTGCCGAGCACCTGGTGGTACGTGCCGCCCAGGCTCTCCACCAGCACCCGCTGGCGGGCCAGTTGGGCCGGGTCGGCCCCGGCCAGGCCGTCACTGCGGGCCACGTGCACGGCGAGCAGGTCGGCGCCCTTGCTGCGGGCGGCGACCCGGGCCGCCCGCCGGATCAACGTCTCGCCCTCCGGGCCGCCGGTCAGCGCCACCACGACGCGTTCCCGGGCCTCCCAGGTGGCCGCGATGCCCTGCTGGCTGCGGTAGCGGTCGAGCTGCTCGTCGACCTTGTCGGCCAGCCAGAGCAGCGCCAGCTCGCGCAGCGCGGTGAGGTTGCCGACCCGGAAGTAGTTGCCCAGCGCGGCGTCGATCTTGTCGGGCCGGTAGATGTTGCCGTGCGCCATCCGCCGACGCAGCGCCTCGGGGGTCATGTCGACAAGCTCGACCTGCTCGGCCGCGCGGACGATCTCGTCCGGCACGGTCTCCCGCTGGGTGGTGCCGGTGATCTGCGCGACGACGTCGTTGACCGACTCCAGATGCTGCACGTTGACCGTGGACAGCACGTCGATCCCCGCGTCGAGCAGCTCCTGGACGTCCTGCCAGCGCTTGTCGTGGCGGGAACCGGGCACGTTGGTGTGCGCCAGCTCGTCCACCACCGCGATCTCCGGCCGGCGGGCCAGCACCGCGTCCAGGTCCATCTCGGTGAACTCGACGCCCCGGTACTCCATCGCCCGACGGGGCACCTGCTCCAGGTCGCCGAGCATCGCGGCGGTGTGCTGGCGACCGTGGGTCTCCACGAAGCCGATCACCACGTCGGTGCCGCGCGCGGCTCGCCGCTGCGCCTCCTCCAACATGGCGTACGTCTTGCCGACGCCCGGGGCGGCTCCGAGATAGATGCGCAGTTCTCCGCGTGGCACGGGGACCATCCTCCCTGGTCAGAGTGGCGGGCGGGGCGGTGCCGGTCGGCACGGCCCCGCCCGCGAGGGTGCTCAGCGCGCGGCGAACTGCTTGTCGAGGGCGAGGTTGAGTTCCAGCACGTTGACGCCGGGCTCACCCATGAACCCGAGCGCCCGCCCGTCGGTGTGCTCCCGCACCAGCTTGCGGACCGCCGCGGGGTCCGCGCCGCGCTCCCGCGCGACCCGGTTCACCTGCAGCTCGGCGTACGCCGGGCTGATCTGCGGGTCGAGGCCGCTGGCGCTGGCGGTGACCGCGTCGGCGGGCACCGCCGGGTCGGCCGGCGCGTCGCCCCGGATCGGGGTGACCACCCCACCGGCGGCCACGTAGTCCTCGCCGGGCTGGGCCAGCTCCACAGTGACCCCCTGGTACGAGCCGACGAACGGCGTCGCCGGGGCGGTCTGGTTGACGCTGACCACCCTGGTGACCGGGCCGGTGAGACCGTCGGCGCGGAAGACCGCGAGCACGGCGCCCACCCCGTCGTCGGTGCAGTAGGGGCGCCGGCCGTCGACGCCGTTGAGCTCGCCGACGGCCTTGCTGCGCCCGCACACCTGGGTGAGCAGGCTCTCGCTGGACTCCTCCGGGTCGGTGGCGATGGTGTCGACAACGCTCTCCGGGCCCAGGTTGCTGGCCGAGGTGGAGGTCGGGTCGTAGCCGTCGCCGGCGGCGGAGGGGCGGGACTGGAAGTAGCGGGCGACGGGGTTGCCGTCCGCGTCGGTGAAGGACTGGCCGATCAGCGAGCTGCCGACGGTGTTGCCGCCCACGGTGATCAGCGAGCCGTCGGCCTTGTGGTTGAGGCCGGGCAGTTGGCCGAGCGCTACCAGGGCCAGCGGGTAGACCAGGCCGAGCAGCACCGTGAAGACGAGTACGGCGCGCAGGGCGGCGAGGTGTTGGGCGATCCAGGTGGGTGGGCTCCGGGTAGCGGGCGAGCCGGTCCGACATCGTCGGCACGTCCTGC
>NZ_JBSFBM010000335.1:0-7340 GCF_053592955.1 Micromonospora sp. NPDC002411
GGACCACGTGATGGCGGCGCGCCCCGCGAGGGTGGTTTCCGTGGGGGCGATCGTCGTGAGGGCGGTGGCTTCCGTGGTGGTGACCGCGAGGGTGGTTTCCGTGGCGGCGATCGTCGTGAGGGCGGTGGCTTCCGTGGTGGTGACCGTGAGGGCGGCTTCCGGGGCAATGACCGCCGCGAGGGTGGCGCTCCCCGTACGGGCGGCTTCCGCGGTGGCGACCGCGACGGCGGCTACCGGGGCGGTGACCGGGCGGGTGCTTCCCGCTCCGACGAGCGGCCGCGCCGCGAGGGCGAGTTCCGCCGCGACGACCGCGCTGGTGGCGCCGAGTCGTTCGAGGGCGGCCGTAACTCTGCCCCGGCTCTGCCGGACGACATCGTCGCGACCGACCTCGACAAGGACGTTCGCGCTGAGCTGCTCTCGCTGAACAAGCCGGTCGCCGAGACGGTGGCTCGGCACCTGGTCGCAACCGGTCAGCTGATCGACGAGGACCCGGCGGAGGCGTTGGCGCACGCGCTGGCCGCGCGCCGGCTCGCGTCGCGCATCTCCGCCGTCCGCGAGGCTGTCGGCCTGGCCGCGTACCACGCGGGGGAGTGGCAGACGGCGATCGCCGAGCTGCGCACGTACCACCGGATGAGCGGGCTGCAGAGCCACCTGGCGGTGCTCGCGGACTGTGAGCGGGCTTTGGGCCGGCCGGAGCGGGCCATCGACCTGTTCCGTGGTGCCGACCGGGAGAAGCTGGACCAGGCCGTGGCGATCGAGCTGTTGATCGTCGCCGCCGGCGCGCGGGGGGACCTCGGGCAGAAGGACGCGGCGGTCGCGATGCTCCAGGTCCCGGACCTCACCAGTGAGGCCACGGTGCCGTGGACGGCCCGGCTGCGGTACGCGTACGCCGACGCGCTGCTCGCCGTGGGCCGGCGCGAGGAGGCCCGCGAGTGGTTCTCCCGTGCTGCCGACGTCGACACCGAGGGTGAGACCGATGCCGCCGAGCGGCTGCTGGAGCTCGACGGTGTCGTCATCGAGGGCGACGAGGAGGACGAGGCCGCGGAGGAGATCGCCGCAGGCCCGGGTGCTCCCGGAGCGGTCCCGGCCCGACCCGACGCCGACCTGACCGGCGACGAAGACGACGACGACGAAGACGACGACGAAGACGAAGACTTCGACGACGACGAGCAGGACGATGTCGTCGGTCGCTCCGGCGATGACGAGGGCTTCGACGACGAGGACGAGGATCGTCACCCGGACGAGGCCGTGCGCAACGCCGCTGCGGACACCGACTCCGACGGCACGGCGACGTCCGACGACGCGGTCGACGCCGAGCGGACCGTGCCGGCCGGGGACGACGAGTTGGGGCCGACGCAGCGATGAGTGCGGACGTCGGGGAGCGGCTGGTCGACGGGTACACCCTGGTCGTCTTTGACCTGGACGGTGTGATCTACCTGATCGACCGGCCGATTCCCGGCGCCGTCGAGGCAGTGGCCCGGCTGCACGACGAGAACGTGGCGGTGGCGTACGCCACCAACAACGCGTCGCGTCGGTCCAGCGAGGTCGCGGCCCTGCTGACGGGAATGGGTGTGCCGGCGCGACCGGAGGAGGTACTCACCTCCGCCGCGGCGTCGGCCGAGGTGCTGCGCGACCGGCTCCCCGCTGGCGCGCCGGTCCTGGTGGTCGGCGCGGAGGCCCTGCGCGCGGAGTTGCGCGCGGTCGGACTGACCCCGGTCACCAAGGCCGACGAGAATCCGGCCGCTGTGGTGCAGGGGTACGGCCCGCAGGTGGGTTGGGCGGAGCTGGCCGAGGCCTCGGTGGCGGTGCGGGCTGGTGCTCTCTGGATCGCCACCAACACCGACCGTACGCTGCCCAGTGGACGGGGCCCGTTGCCGGGCAACGGTTCGCTGGTGGCCGTGTTGCGCACGGCGCTGGAACGGGACCCCGACGTGGTGGTCGGCAAGCCGGAGTCGGCGCTGTTCGAGACGGCAGCTCGGCGCGGGGGCGCTGGCCGGAGCCTGGTGGTGGGTGACCGGTTGGACACTGACATCGAGGGTGCGCGCCGCGCCGGCCTGGACAGCCTGCTGGTGCTCACCGGTGTCCATGGCGTACCGGATCTGCTGGCCGCGGAGCCGCGTCGGAGGCCCACGTACGTCGCGAGGGACCTGGCGGGGCTCTTCGACCCGGCTGCCGTCGTGCGGGTCCCGGGCCCGGCGGACGCCGGCGGCTGGTCGGTGACCGACCGCGACGGTGCGCTGGAGTTGGCGGGGTCGGGTCGGCCGTTGGACGCGGTGGCGGCGCTCTGTGCGGTGGCCTGGTCGGCATCGGAGCCGGCGCTGCCGAAGATCCGCCCGATCGGCCCGGACGCGGCGCACGCGGTGGAGAGCTTCGGTCTCAGCGCCACCGCCTGACCTCTGGCCGGGTCAGCGCGGCGTTCGTCAGAGCAGTTTGCGCAGCTTCATCAGGTCGAACGGGTTCGCCTTGATCGACACCCGGCGGGAGGTCACCGCCCTGGTGACGTCGAGGTCGCCGCGGACCAGGGCGAGCAGGTCATCGCTGGACGTGCTCAGTGCGATCTTGGCTTTGGGGTCGTCGCCGTCGGTGAGCTCGACCAGCCGTCCGCCGGTGATGCGGCCGTGGAACGCGGCGTCCAGGTCGGTGATCCGGCAGGCCAGCGTCCGGTCCAGATCGATCCGTTCGCGCACCGTCTCCGCGTTGCGGTCCAGCCGGGCGGCCAGCTCCTGCAACGCCTGCCGGCACTCGTCCACGCTGGCCACATGTCCCCCTTGCTGATCGCCACGCCGTCCTCGGCACCGTACCGCACGGCACAGTCCGGGGTGCCCGGTAGCGTGACACCTGCACACCCCGCCCCGTGGAAGGACTCAGGCATGCAGGACGCGTGGCGCGCCTACTTCGAACTGGCCATGGGCCTCACGGAGGCGCCCCGGAAGAAGGCCCAGGACGTGGCACGTCGCCTCGTCGGCTCCGGTGGCGCGACCGCCGTCCAACTCCAGGCGCTCGGCGAGGAACTGGTCACCACCGGCGCAGCCAACCGGGAGGCGCTGACCAAGCTGGTCCGCTTCGAGGTCGACCGTGCTCTCGGGGCGGTCGGCCTGGCAACCGCCGATGAGGTGGCCGAGCTGACCCGGCGCGTGCACGACCTGGAACGGCAGCTGCGCGAGGCGCGCGCCTCCGAGCCGGCGAACACGCCGACCGCCAGCCCGTCGGAGCGACCGGACCCGACCCGCGCCGCGCGGCCGGGAGACCGTCTGGTGCCGTCCGACGGCCCTGCGGGTGCCCCGGTCTCCGCTCATGCGCCCGACAAGCCGGCGGCCGAGCAGTCGGCGGCCGTGCAGCCGGTGGCGAAGAAGGCCGTGGCCAAGAAGGCGGTCGCCAAGAAGGCCATCGCGAAGAAGCCGCCGGCGACGATCAGCCGCACCGACGACGAGGCCCCGACCCCGGCGGCCATGCCCGCCAAGAAGGCGGTCCGTAAGCAGCCACCGGGCGCCACCGAATGAGCCAGCCCCACCCGCCGACCGGCGGGACGTTCCCGCCCCGGCCCGGCCCGCCGGCCGGTGGCGCCCCGCCCCGACCTGGGCCACCCGCCGGCGGCTCGTTCCCGCCCCGGCCGGGTCCTCCGGCCGGTGCCCGCCCCGGTCCGCCGCCGGATCTCGGGGACGAGCCGGCGCGGCACCCGGCGGTGGACGCCGCCGTGCAGGCCATGGCCAACGCCGCGATGCTCGCCCCGGCCGACCAGATCGCGCAGTACGAGGCGGCCTACGAGACGCTGCGGGAAACCCTCGCCACCATCGACCAGACCTGAGCGGCACGACCAGGCCTGAAGCAGACCGGAGAACCACCCATGGCACGTCGTAACCGGTTGGACGCCGAACTCGTCCGGCGCGGTCTGGCCCGCTCCCGGGAGCAGGCCGCCGGGCTGGTGGAGGCCGGCCGGGTCCAGCTGCGCGGGGTGGTCGCGCGCAAGGCCGCCGCGATGGTCGACCCCGCCGATCCGCTGCTGGTGACAGGCGAGGACCCGGCCGAGGAGTACGTCTCCCGAGGCGGGCACAAGCTGGCCGGCGCGCTGGCCGCGTTCGGTGCCGGTGGGCTACGGGTCGCCGGCCGGCGCTGCCTGGACGCCGGCGCCTCGACCGGTGGCTTCACCGACGTGCTGTTGCGCGCCGACGCCGCCGAGGTGGTGGCCGTGGACGTCGGCTACGGGCAGCTCGCCTGGTCGCTGCGCACCGACGAGCGGGTCCGCGTCCTGGAACGCACGAATGTTCGTACCCTCACACCGGACACGATCGGTGGGCCTGTCGACCTCACGGTGGCCGACCTGTCGTTCATCTCGCTGCGGTTGGTGCTGCCGGCGTTGGCCGGCTGCACCCGCGACAACGGTGACCTGGCGTTGATGGTGAAGCCGCAGTTCGAGGTGGGCAAGGAACGGGTCGGCGCCGGTGGTGTGGTCCGTGATCCGGAGCTGCGTGCCGAAGCGGTCCTGGACGTGGCTGCCGCGGCGGCCACGCTCGGCCTCGGTCTGGCCGACGTGGCGGCCAGCCCTCTGCCCGGGCCGAGCGGCAATGTGGAGTTCTTCGTATGGTTGCGCCGGGGCGCACCGCCGGCCGACCCGCAGCGGGTGCGGGCCGTGGTGGCGGCCGGGCCGGACGGCCCGACAGCGGCCGGCGACGTGCCGGACGTGACGGCGGCGGCGGAGGAGGTCGCAGGGTGAACGCGCGCAGCGAGGGCGCCGCGACGACACGCGGTTGGAGTGGGGCGACGGTGGTGCGACGCCACCCGGTCCAGGACGGGCGGGCGAGCCGATGAGCCGGACCGCTCTACTGGTGACCCACACCGGCCGTCGCCGCAGCACGGAGCACGCCCGGTCGGTCGCGGCCGACCTGATCGACGCGGGTTTCGAGGTACGGGTGGTCGCCGACGAGGCCGAGGACCTCGACCTGCCCGGTGTGGTGCCGGTCTCCGGCCAGAAGGCCGCCGAGGGCGCCGAGATCGTCTTCGCGCTCGGCGGGGACGGCACCTTCCTGCGCGCCGCCGAGTTGGCCCGCCCGGCGAAGGCGCCGCTGCTCGGCATCAACCTCGGCAAGGTGGGTTTCCTGGCCGAGGCGGAGATCGACGATCTGGACGTCGCGGTGCGTGACGTCGTCAGTCGCAACTACACGGTCGACGAGCGGCTCACCCTGGACGTCACCGCCGAGTTCGACGGTGGGCCGACCATCGAGTCCTGGGCGCTCAACGAGATCAGCATCGAGAAGGGCGAGCGGGCGCAGATGCTCGAACTGCTCGTCGACGTGGACGGGCGGCCGCTGTCCCGCTACGGCTGCGACGGTGTCGTCTGCGCCACCCCGACGGGCTCCACCGCGTACGCGTTCTCCGGCGGCGGCCCGGTGGTCTGGCCGGAGGTGGAGGCGCTGCTGCTGGTGCCGATCAGCGCGCACGCGTTGTTCAGCCGCCCGCTGGTCACGGCGCCGACGTCCACCTTCGTGATCACCGTCGACCCGTTCACCACCCTGGCCGTGCTCTCCTGCGATGGGCGTCGGGTCTACGACCTGCCGCCGGGCGCCCGGGTGACGGTGCGTCGGGGTGCCCTGCCGGTGCGCATCGTGCGGCTGCGGCCCCGACCGTTCACCGACCGGCTGGTCGCCAAGTTCGGCCTGCCCGTGCACGGCTGGCGCGGCAGCCGCCGGTGACAGCTTGCTGTGCGCGGTCGGCGCGGCAGCCGCCGGTGACCGTGACGCACACCGTCGGTGGACGGTAGTTGTCCACCTGACGACATGTCGCCGCTGCGGCGGCTGGTGACTAGTGACCTGGTGACAGGCTCCGACGCAGACTCCGATCGGCCCTCATCTACGGATGGTGGGCCTGGAGGAGTAGAGGAGCACATCGCATGCACTGGTCCCCACGCTGGCTCGCCGTCGGCGCGGTCGGCGCGTTGGTGGTCGGCCTCGCCGCACCGGCGTCCGCCGACCCGCCCGCCCGGCCCACCGGCCCGACATCGGGCACGCCCACCCCGGGCGCCGCGCCCGTCCGTATCACGCTGATCACCGGTGACCAGGTCGACCTGGCACCGGCGGCGCCTGGTCGGGTCGCCGCCACCGTCCGCCCGGGACCCGGGCGCGAACGGATCTTCTTCCAGACCACGCAGGTCGACGGCACGCTGCGGGTGCTTCCCAGCGACGCTCTGCCCTACGTGACCAGCGGGGTCCTCGACGCCAACCTGTTCGACGTGCAGGAGTTGGCGGCCGACGGCTACGGCGACACCGCGCGGGGCAACCTGCCGCTGATCGTGCGCTACCAGGAGCCGGCCGCCGGCCGGGTGCGACCCCTCGCCGGCGCCACCGATGCCCGCCCCCTGGAGAGCATCAACGGTGCGGCGCTGCGGGTCGGCAAGGGTGACCTCGGCGGCCTGTGGAGTTCGCTCGCCGGTACGCCGACCACCCGGACCACGGCCGCCGCGCCCCGGCTGGGCGGCGGCATCGCCCGGATCTGGCTGGACGGGAAGGTCCGCCCGACGCTGGAGCACAGCGTGCCGCAGATCGGCGCGCCGACGGCCTGGGCGGCCGGCCGGGACGGCAGCGGTGTGAAGGTGGCGGTGCTCGACACCGGCGTCGACGCCACCCACCCCGATCTGGCCGGGCGGATCGCCGAGGCGCAGGACTTCTCCGGCAGCGGTAGCGCCCGCGACGGGCACGGCCACGGCACCCACGTGGCGGCCACCATCGCCGGCAGCGGGGCGGCGTCCGACGGCTTGCGCAAGGGCGTCGCGCCCGGCGCGCAGCTGCTGGTCGGCAAGGTGCTCGACGACGGTGGTTCCGGCTATGACTCGTCCATCATCGCCGGCATGGAGTGGGCCGCCCACTCCGGCGCGAAGGTCGTCAGCATGAGCCTCGGCGGCGACCCGACCGACGGCACCGACCCGATGAGCCAGGCGGTCAACGACCTGACCGCCGAGACCGGCGCGCTGTTCGTGGTCGCTGCCGGCAACTCGGGTGCTGCGCGTACCGTCGGCGCGCCGGGCGCGGCCGCGGCGGCGCTCACCGTCGGCGCGGTGGACCGCGACGACAACCTCGCCGACTTCTCCAGCCGCGGGCCGCGGCTCGGCGACAACGGCCTCAAGCCGGAGATCACCGCGCCGGGCGTCGGCATCATCGCCGCGCGAGCCGCCGGCACCACAATGGGTACGCCGGTGGGCGACGCCTACACGGCCGCGTCCGGCACCTCGATGGCCACCCCGCACGTGGCCGGCGCCGCGGCCGTGGCCTCGGGCTGTCCAGTTTCGTGTCGGCTGGTAACCGGGCCGACGTCTCCGGCAACGACCTCCTCCAGTACTGGCAGGACGACCC
>NZ_JBSFBM010000336.1:0-7307 GCF_053592955.1 Micromonospora sp. NPDC002411
GGTTCGGCAACGCCACGGGGCTGCTGCGTCACTCTGTGTTGCTAAAAAGTGGTCAACTGTTTCTCCTCCGTAACTTTAGTCCGAACGGATGTGGCAGAGACGGCACCTTGTACGCAAGATGGTCACCGTGTCAGCAGGCCGCCATCGCATGCGTTCGAAACTCCACCTAGCAGCCGCCGCCGCGACGGCGGGTGTGCTCGTCGTAACGACGGGCGCGTGGTTCGGCTACCAGGAGTTGATCAAACCGAGCTGCTCGGGGGAGATTCGCCTTGCCGTGGCCGTCGCCTCCGAGCTCGCGCCAGCGGTGGACGCCGCCGCCTCCCAGTGGGTCAAGGACGGCGCGGCGGTGGGCCCGACCTGCATTCGGGTCGACGTCTCGGCGTCCGACCCCGTCGACGTGGCCGCCGTGGTGGCGGCGAAGCACGGAGCGGTCCTGGCTGGTGTGGGGCAGGCCAGCGGCACCGCCGTCAGCCCCGACGTGTGGGTCCCCGACTCCTCGACCTGGCTGCTCCGGTTGAAGAAGGACGCCACGGCGTTCGCCCCGACCAACGGCGCGTCCATCGCGCGCAGCCCCATCGTCGTCGCGATGCCCGAGCCGATCGCCATGCGACTGGGCTGGCCGGACAAGAAGTTCAACTGGACCGACCTGCTCAAGCAGGTCAACAACTCCAGCGCGCCCCTGCGGACCGGGATCGTCGAACCGACCCGCGACGCGGCGGGGCTGTCCGGTCTGCTCTCGCTGACCGCGGCGGCCAACGGCGCTGGCGGGGACGCCCAGCGCAACACCGTCGGCGCGCTTCGGGCGCTGGCCACCGGGCGCTCGTCGCTGCGTAACGACCTGCTGGCCCGTTTCCCGACCGCCAACGACGCGACGTCCATCGCCAGCGGTCTCGGCGCGGCGGCCCTGTCCGAAGAAGATGTGATCGCGTACAACAGCAAGAAGCCGCCGGTGCCGCTCGCCGCGCTCTACATGGAGCCGGCGCCGATGCCGCTGGACTACCCGTACGCGGTGCTGCCCGGCATCGAGCCGAGCAAGGCGTCGGCGGCCCGGGTGCTGTTCGAGCTGCTCACCAGCCCCTCGTTCCGCGACCGGCTCGCGGCGCAGTCGCTGCGCGGGCCGGACGGCAACTGGGGGGACGGCTTCAAGGCGCCGCAGGGTGCCCCGAGCCCGTCCGGCGGTGCGCCCACCGCACCGGCGAACGGCGGTAGCGCGGCGGGCGGCCTGGACCCGGCCGCTATCCAGCGGGTCGTGTCCAGCTGGTCGATCGCCACCCAGTCCGGTCGGATGCTGGCCGTCATCGACGTGTCCGGCTCGATGAAGGACCCGGTGCCCAGCGCCAACAACCGGAGCCGGGAGGAGGTCACCGTGGACGCGGCACGCCGTGGCCTCGGCCTCTTCGACGACTCGTGGTCGATCGGCCTGTGGACCTTCTCCACGAAGCTGGTCGGCAGCCGGGACTACCGGCAGCTGGTGCCCATCGGGCCGCTCTCCGCCCAGCGGGCCCAGTTGGAGGGCGCGCTCGCCACCGTCAAGCCGTCCAGTGGTGACACCGGCCTCTACGACACGATGCTCGCCGCGTACCAGGCCGTGCAGGAGGACTGGCAGCCCGGCCGGGTCAACTCGATCGTGCTGTTCACCGACGGCAAGAACGAGGACGACGAGGGCGTCAACCAGCAGCAGTTGCTCGCCAAGCTCAAGCAGCTCGCCGACCCGGAGCGGCCGGTCCAGGTCATCATGATCGGTATCGGCGAGGGCGTCAGCAAGGCCGAGCTGGAGTCGATCACGAAGGTGACCGGTGGCGACGTCTTCGTCACCAAGGACCCGAGCGAGATCGGCAGCATCTTCCTCAGCGCCATCGCACGGCGTCCACCGGCACCGCGCTGATCCGACGCTCAGACGCCAAAGGGCCTGCCACACCGGCAATCGGTGTGGCAGGCCCTTTTGGGTCGCCGGGTCGAAGAAAAGTGACGGCAATACGTCGGAAGCAATCGGCAGTCCTAGTTGTCAAGGCAGGATGTCGACTGTTCCGGCTTGGTCGGTCCGCCTCCGGTCCGACCTGTCAGCCGGGGCCATCCTGAACAGAGTGGGAGGGCCGGTGAGCGCGGCGACACTGTTGACCCCCGCCACGTCGGCGGAGTCGGACGGCCGTCCTGCCGGGCTGGTGGCCCGGGCCGACGAACGGTCCTACGTCCGGGTTCTGGTTGTCCTGGACACCACCATCATCATCATCGCGCTGCTCATCGGGTACGTCACCCGCTTCGGTGACGACGAGCCGACCGGCTCGGACGTCCCGTACGTGTTGGTCGCCCCCGGGTTGGTGCTGGCCTGGCTGATCTCGCTCAAGGCCCTTGGCTGCTACAACGACCGGGTGATCGGCTACGGGGCGGACGAGTACCGGCGGGTCAGCTCCGCCAGTCTGCGGCTGGCTGGCGCGATCGCCATCGTCGGCTACATCGCCGACGTCGGCGTCTCCCGGGGCTTCCTCGGCCTCACCTTCGCGGTGGGCATCGTCGGGTTGGAAATGGCGCGGTTCGCCGCCCGTAAGCGCCTGCACCGGGCCCGTTCGGTGGGCGCCGGCTGGTCGCGGAAGGTGCTGGTGGTCGGCGACACCGCGCACGTGCTGGAGTTGGTGCACACGCTGCGCCGCGAGCCGTACGCCGGATACCAGGTGGTGGGCGCGTGCATCCCGGACGCCCTGCTCGCGCCGGTGGCGCAGCGCCTGGGTGACGTGCCGGTGGTGGGGTCCTTCCGGGGCATTCCGGAGGCCGCCACCGCGATCGGCGCGGACACCGTCGCGGTGACCGCGTCCGGTGAGCTGACCGCGACCCGGCTGCGTCGCCTCGGCTGGCAGCTGGAGGGCACCGGTGTCGACCTGGTCGTGGCGCCCGCGCTGACCGACGTCGCCGGCCCGCGAATCCACACCCGCCCGGTTGCCGGGCTGCCGCTGATCCACGTCGAGGCCCCCGAGTTCCGCGGCTCGCGCAAGCTGGTGAAGGGCCTCGTCGACCGGTCCGCCTCGTCGTTGGCGCTGGCGCTGCTGCTGCCGCTGATCGCGTTCGTCGCCCTGGCCATCAAACTGGACAGTCGAGGTCCGGTGCTGTTCCGACAGGTCCGCGTCGGTCGGGGCGGGCAGGAGTTCGACGTGTTCAAGTTCCGCACCATGGTGGTGAACGCCGACGCGATGCTCGCCGAGTTGACCGCCCGCAACGAGACCGACGGACTCATGTTCAAGATGCGCCAGGACCCCCGGGTCACCCGCGTCGGTCGGTTGCTGCGCAAGTGGTCGCTGGACGAGCTGCCGCAACTGGTCAACGTCCTGTTGGGTCAGATGAGCCTGGTCGGGCCCCGCCCACCGCTGCCCTCGGAGGTGGCCCGCTACGACGGCGACGTGGCCCGGCGGCTGTTGGTCAAACCCGGCATGACCGGCCTCTGGCAGGTCAGTGGCCGTTCCGACCTGAGCTGGGAGGACGGCATCCGACTCGATCTCTACTACGTGGAGAACTGGTCGCTCGCCGCCGACCTCACCATCCTCTGGAAGACCTTCGGCGCGGTCCTGAACGGCCGCGGCGCGTACTGACCCCGCCGGTCACGGTTGCGGGCCGGTCCAGTCCAGGCAGACGACCACAGCGTCGTCGACCAGGTCACCGGCCACGAACGCGCGCAGGTCGCCGATCAGCGACCGGACGGCGTCCAGTGGCGCCATCGGCCCCGTCCGGCGCAGGAACCGGTCCAGTGCCGTCTCGCCGTAGCGCATGTGCTGCCCGGTGGCCTCCACCACCCCGTCGCTGACCACGAAGATCCGGTCGCCGCGCTCCAGCGGGAACTTCTGCTCGTGGTAGTCGGTCGCCTCGAACATGCCCAGCGGGAACTGCGCCTCCAGCGGCTGCTCGGTGACGTTCCCGTCGCGGAGCAGGACCAGTCGGGGCGACCCGGCGTCCACCACTGTCATCATCCCGGACCGCAGATCCAGCTCCATCAGCAACGCGGAGATGTGCTGCTCGCCCCGGTACAGGTCGTAGATGGCCTGGTCGGCGAGGGCGGCCTGGTCGGCCAGGCTCAGCCCGGCCCGACGCGCGTTGCGCAGCGCGTGGGTGGCCAGCGAGGTGAGCAGGGAGGCGGCCACGCCCTCACCGGTGCCGTTGATCGTCGACAACCAGAGCCGTTCCCCGTCGTCGGACCAGTCGAAGCTGTCGCCGCGCACCGCGTACGCCGGCTCCAACTGCCCGGCCAGGCTGAACGAGGGTCGGATCCGGCTGCGTCCGGGGAGCAGGTCCCACTGCATCTCGGCGGCCAGGGTGAGGCGCTGGCTGCGCCGGGCCGCCCGATAGACGTCGGTGCCGGCGGAGACCGCCGCCACCTCGTGGGCGAGCGCGGTGGCGATGACGGTCAGGTCGGCGAGGAACTCCGGGTCGTCCGGAACGGGCGACAGGCGCAGCACCCCTCGACGCTCGCCACGCATCGTGACCGGGAACCAGGCGGTGCCGTCGGTGACAATCGGCGACTGGTGGTCGAAGGCGCGCCAGGCCGGATGCCCGGGGCTCGTGATCGACTCACCCTCGGTTAGTGGCAGTAGCTCCGCGAGTCGGTAGTCGACCTGGTAGAGCTCGACGTCGGTGATCCCGTACGACTGGGCGAGCACGTCCCCGATTCCACCGACGAGCCCGTCAGCTGGTGTCTCGTTCAGGGCGCGTCGTGCCCGATCGACCGGTTCGCTCATGCTGGCTCCCTCGCTAAAGCTCGACCACCTGTGGGTTCGGAGTAGTCTCGGGCCACCATGGCCGAACTGAACGGTCCGACGGACCCCGAGACGAGTATGGCTGCCGCGCTGGACACGGCGGCCGCTTCCCTGCTGGGCATCTGGGAATCCGCCCGAGAGGGGACCGCCAACCGCGTCTCCGGTGCGCAGCTACGGGCGGTGATGGTGGTGGAGCAGGCCGACGGCATCAACCTGCGTCGGCTCGCCACCCAGCTCGACATGCTGCTCAGCTCCGCCAGCCGCCTCTGCGACCGGCTGGTCGCCGCCGGCATGCTGGAGCGTGAACCGGGCCGCTTCGACCGGCGGGAGATCTCGCTGCACCTCACCCCGGAGGCCCGCCGGCTCCTCGCCGAGCTGCGGGCCGACCGTCAGGCACAGCTCGCCGCCGTGCTGGCCGGGATGACCCCGGAGAGTCGCGACGCGCTGCTGCGCGGAATGCGGGACTTCGACGAGGTCGCTCGCCGGCAGCAGGCGGACACCACACTGGCGGGCGAGTCGGCGGAGCAGGAAGGGGACTGGCCGGGCGACCCGGACGGGCCGGGTGGGCCAGGCGGGCCGGCGGACCGGAGCGGCCAGACCCGCACGCGGTGGACTGATTCGTCGGGCGCCTCGGAGCGGTCGGTTGGCACCACCCGGGAGTGGCCGACCGGAGGGCCGGTGGCGCGGACCGCCTGATCGAGCGGCGCCGGCTCGTCGTCACTGTCTGCGGTGCCGCCGCTGCGCCGTGACCGCCGATCACGCCGGCACCGACGCGCGGATGGCCAGCATGGCGATGTCGTCGTGGGCCTGGCCGTCCAGCCACTCGTCGACCGCCCGGAGCACCCGGTCGATCAGCGCCGCGGGCGGCTGCCCGGCCGCCGACGCCAGCGCGGCGTGCAGTCGGGCCTCGCCGAACATCTCCGCGTCGCGCGGCCCGTGCGCCTCGGTGACCCCATCGGTGTACGCGAGCAGCACGTCGCCGGGGTCGAGGTGGACCCGGGTCTCGGCGAACCGTGCGGTGGTCAGCGCCCCGACCGCCGTGCCACCCACCGGAACGGGGGTGACCGAGCCGTCGGTGGTGACCAGCAGGGGCGACGGGTGACCTCCGCCGGCGATCCGGACGTCCACCCCGTCGGGGCCGCGGTCCAGGGAGCCGAGCAGCAGCGTGGTGAACTGGCTGCGCCGCGCCGCGTCCGGGGCATCGAACAACGCCCGGTTGAGCAGGCGGATCAGCTCCAGTGGGCGTTGCTCGACGAGCCGCAGCGTCTGCAGGCACTGGCGGACCCGGCCGGTCAGCACCGCCGCGCTCACGCCCCGGCCGCACACGTCACCGAGCGCGAACAGGGCCCCGCGCGAGTGCGGGAACACCTCGTAGAAGTCGCCACCGATGCGCAGGGTGTCCCCGGCGGCCCGGTAGCCGCCGGCCACTGTCACGCCGGGCACGGTGGGCAACTCGGGCGGGAGCAGGCTGGCCTGTAGCACCCGGGCCAGGTGGGCCTGCTCGTCGTGGAGATCCGCGGTCGCCAGGGCGGCGCCCGCCCGGGCGACGAACTCCCGGGCAAGCTCGATCTCGCGCCTCTCGAAGCCGGGCCGCCCGGTGCGCCGGATGAGCAGCAGGACACCGGCCGAGCCGTCGGCGCCGGGCATCGGGCAGACGAGCACGGTGCCCGGCGAGCCGAACCCGGGCGGCAGCATGGCGGCCAGGTCGGTGAGCTCGGTGGCCCGGCAGGGGATCGGGTCGGCGAGGTCGCCAGCCAGCGCCTCGGCCAGCACAGGCACGGTGCTGGTCAGCGTCAGCGGGGCCAGCCCGTCGGTCGGGGCGGGCTCGCCGTCGGCGTACCGGGTCCAACGGGCGTGCGGCTCGGCCGGCGCGACCGGTCGGGGCAGCACAACGGCGGCATCGGCCAGGTGCGGCACGGCCAGTGTGGTGGTGGACAGGAGGACCTGGTCCCGGTGCAGGGACATCCCGAGCTGGCTGCCCGCCTCGGCGAGGAACGCGGTGCGGGATCGTTCGGCACGTAGCGCGTCGGCGCGGTCGTGCTCCTCGGTGACGTCGCGGACGTACCACGCGAAACGGGGACCGGCGAGCTGCCGCCGGGCACCGCGCAGCCGTCGGCCGTGATGGTCGGCGTCGAAGCGGTCGGCGTCCGTGGTGACCGCGTGGGCCACTGCCGCCACCGGGCACCGGGACAGCTCGGTGCCGACGGTGATCTCCGGGAGCAGCTGCGCCGCCATGGCGTTGAGCAGGGTGACCCGGCCGGTCTCGTCGGTGGTCAGGACCGCTTCGGCGAGCCCGTCGAGCAGCTCGCGGGCCAACGGTGCGTCGGCGGGCAGCGGGTTGTCGCTGGGTTGCCGGGTCGTGGTCACCGCCGGACGCCGGCTCGCGACTGACGACTCCTGCGCATGCTGCTTCTCGACTCCTCACCCGGCATCGTTGCTGTGGGGCAAGGATAGCGATTGCCTCCGACAGACACCCACAGCGTGGCCACGGTCAGCCAAAGGGCCTGTGTCAAAGCCCCTGGCCGGCCTGCGGCGGGCCCGGACGACGACCGGCCGCGTTGGATGTTCGCC
>NZ_JBSFBM010000337.1:0-7295 GCF_053592955.1 Micromonospora sp. NPDC002411
TGACAAAACACTTTTCCCCACCCCGCCGCTCGTCCGTTCTGGGGCGGGCGACGAACCCGCCGGTACGCCGGCCGGGTGTGGTGTGGGGAAGCATCCACACCCGGCCGGCCACACCCGGTGCGTCTTCCTCCGCACCACCCGACCTCGGCGTCTCGCCGGCGGCACCAGCGCCGGGGCGACGCCCCGGCCATGTGGAGGAGACACCATGCCGACCAACCCGGCTCAGGCACCGACGGTGCCGGCGCACGTGCTGCCGCACCGCACCCCCGCCCAGCTCCTCACGTTGGCCCGGCGTGGGCTGGTCGAGGCCGGCCAGACCCGACCCGACGGTCTGCGCTACGCGGCTGCCCACCTGGCGGCGCTGCGCGCGGCGGCCGCCCTGCTCGCCGCCCGTGCCCGGCCCGCGCCGAGTCGACGCAACCGGATCACCAGCGTCTGGGTCCTTCTCTGCGCCGTCGCCCCGGAGCTCGACGAGTGGTCCCGGTTCTTCGCCGCCGGCGCCAGCAAACGCGCCGCCGCCGAGGCCGGCATCCCCCGGGTGGTCAGCGCCCGGGAGGCAGACGATCTGCTCCGCGCTGCCGAACAGTTCGTCACGGTGGTGGAGACCGCGCTCGGCGTGGCCCACCAGCCGGCCCTGGACGGTCTCGCCGCCTGATCCCGCCGTGCCACCGACCGCCCAGCGGGGGGAGCCGGGCGGCCGGTGGCACGGCGTGCCGATCCTGATCTGATCCACAGCAACGACGGGGGAGTTGGTCCAATGGCGGGCCGCACGGTGGTCGGTTCCGCCGCACTGGCCGATCTGGTGCGTCCGGCGAGCGCACCTGACCAGGTCGGCGGCCACCGGGTGTTGCCGGTGGTGCCCGAGCTGACCGGTCTGCTGCCCAACCGGGGCCTGCGCCGGGGCAGCACCATCGCGGTCGCCGCCGGCCAGCCCCAGCGCAGCGGTGGCACCTCGCTGATGCTGGCGCTGCTCGCCGAGGCGTCCCGATCCGGCTCGTGGTGCGCGGTGGTCGGTGTGCCGACGTTCGGCGCGGGTGCGGCCGCCGAGCTGGGCATCGCCCTGGACCGGCTGGCCCTGGTGCCGAATCCCGGCCCTGAGTGGGCCACCGTTGTCGCCGCGCTGATCGACGGGGTGGACGTCGTGGTCACCGCCGTACCGGCCACCGTCTCCGCCTCGGTCGCCACCCGGTTGGCCGCCCGGGCGCGGCAGCGCGGCAGCGTGCTCGTCCCGTACGGCCGGTGGGACGGCGCGGACGTGACGTTGCAGGTGGTCCGTGGGGTGTGGGAAGGGCTCGGGGCCGGTCGGGGGCGGCTGCGCCGCCGGGAGGTCACCGTCTCGGCGCGCGGGCGCGGGGCAGCCGCGCGGCCGAAGGAGATCAAGGTCTGGCTACCGGGTGACGGGCTGACCCGGGTCATCCCCCGTCCGAAGCCGTCGGCCGTGGGCCGTCCGACCGCGTCGCTCGCCCTGGTCGGTCGGGAGTGACCGGCTCGCCGGCACGGACCCTGCTGCTGTGGTGCCCGGACTGGCCGGTGCTCGCCGCCGAGATCGTCGACGGAGTGCCGGCGACCGGCCCGGTCGCCGTGCTGCACGCCAACCGGGTGGTCGCCTGCTCCGAGCGGGCCCGTGCCGAGGGGGTGCGTCGAGGCCTGCGCAAACGGGAGGCGCAGGGTCGTTGCCCCCAGCTCACCGTCGTGGACTACGACCCGGGGCGGGACACCCGGGCGTTCGAGCCGGTGGTCGCCGCGGTGGAGGAGTTGGTCGCCGGTGTCGAGGTGGTCCGTCCGGGGGCCTGCGCGGTGGCCGCCCGGGGGCCGAGCCGTTACCTCGGTGGCGAGGAGGCGGCCGCCGAGCGGATCATCGAGCACGTCGCCCAGTCGTGCCTGGTGGAGAGCCAGGTCGGCATCGCCGACGGGGTGTTCGCGGCCGGGTTGGCCGCTCGCGCCGGTCGGGTGGTGGCACCGGGCGGCACACCGGAGTTCCTGGCCGGGTTGCCGGTCGAGGCGCTCGGCCGCTCGGCGCTGGCCGACCTGCTGCGTCGGCTCGGTGTGCGTACCCTCGGTGACTTCGCCGCGCTGCCGGCCGGTGACGTGCTGGCCCGGTTCGGGTTCGACGGCGCGCTGGCCCATCGGCTGGCCGCCGGGCGGGACCACCGCCCACTCGCGGTCCGGCAGCCGCCGGCCGACCTGACGGTGACCGCCGAGCACGACGAGCCGATCGACCGGGTCGACGTTGCGGCGTTCGTGGCCCGAGCGCTGGCCGAGCAGTTGCATGAGCGGCTGGCCGGGCACGGGCTGGCCTGCACCCGGCTCGGCATCGAGGCGGTCACCGAGCACGGGCAGGAGTTGCACCGGGTGTGGCGGCACGACGGCCTGCTCACCGCCGCGGCCATCGCCGACCGGGTGCGCTGGCAGCTCGACGGTTGGCTCTCCGGCAGCAGTGGTCGCAGCGGCGCCCGGCCGGCCCGACCGACGGCCGGCATCATCCGGCTGCGACTGATCCCGGACGGGGTGATCGCCCAGGCAGGCCTGCAGGCCGGCCTGTGGGGGGAGACCGGCGAGGAGCGGGAACGAGCGCACCGGGCGTTGAGCCGTGTGCAGGGCATCCTCGGCCCGGAGGCGGTGGTCACCGCGGTGCTCGGCGGTGGGCGCTCCCCAGCCGACCAGGTGCGACTGGTGCCGTGGGGCGACGAACGCGTCCCCGCCCGCCCCGGCCCCGCACCGCTGCCCGGCGAACCGATCACCAGCGGCACCGACCGGGCCGCCAGCTCCGGTCGGCCCGCGGACCACGGTGGCGGCGCAGTTCCGCCGTGGCCGGGCCGGCTGCCGGCGCCCGCTCCGGCGGTGGTGCTGCCCAGCCCGCTCGCGGCGACGGTGCACGACGCCGCCGGTGAGCCGGTGGTGATCAGCGCACGGTTGGCGGTGAGCGCCCCACCTGCTCGGTTGGTGGTCGGCGCCGGCCAGCCCACGGAGATCGTGGGCTGGGCCGGCCCGTGGCCGGTGGACGAGCGCTGGTGGGTGCCGGCCGAGGCCCGCCGTCGGGCGCGGTTCCAGGTCAGCCTGGCCGGTGGCGCCGCTCTGCTGCTGGCCGTCGAGGCCGGGCAGTGGCTGGTGGAGGCTATCTATGACTGAGCGCCTGGTCGTGGGTCTGGTCAGCCGGGAGTGGCGAGGATGAGCTTCCACAACCCGAAGATGCCCTGGTCGGAGCTGGAACGGGTGCTCTCCGGTCGGGCCGACGACAAGCGGGGGAGCCGGGGCGAGCGGCACCTGCACGTGGTGGACCCGCTCGCCGTGGACGCCGACGGTGGCGACTCCCCGGCCTGGAGCCGCCGCCGCGAGCAGTACCAGCCGCCGGAGCTGACCCGCCCTGACGGCGTGGTGCCCTACGCGGAGCTGCACGCGCACACCAACTTCAGCTTCCTCGACGGTGCCAGCCACCCCGAAGAGCTGGCCGAGGAGGCGGCCCGACTGGGGCTCACCGCGCTCGCCGTCACCGACCACGACGGCTTCTACGGCGTGGTCCGCTTCGCCGAGGCGGCCCGCACGCTGGGTCTGCCGACCATCTTCGGCGCGGAGCTCTCCCTCGGGCTTCCCGGTCCGCAGAACGGCGAACCCGACCCGCACGGCTCGCACCTGCTGGTGCTCGCGCACGGCCACGAGGGGTACGCACGGTTGGCCGCCACCATCGCCCGTGCCCAGTTGCGCGGCGGGGAGAAGGGCCGCCCGGTCTACGGGGAGCTGGAGGAGGTCGCCGCCGAGTTGCGCGACCACGTGCTGGTGTTGACCGGCTGCCGCAAGGGGCACGTGCCGGGTGCGCTGCTCACCGAGGGGGTGGACGCGGCGGCCCGTGAATTGGACCGGCTGACCTCGCTCTTCGGCGCGGAGACGGTGGCGGTGGAGCTGACCGACCACGGCCACCCGGTCGACGCCGACCGCAACGACGCGCTCGCCGACCTGGCCGCCGCGGCCGGGCTGCCGACGGTGGCCAGCAACAACGTGCACTACGCCAGCCCCGGCCGGCGGCGGTTGGCCACCACCGTCGCCGCCGTCCGGGCCCGGCGCAGCCTGGACGAGATCGACGGCTGGCTGCCCGCGGCGGCCACCGCCCACCTGCGCAGCGGCGCGGAGATGGCGGCCCGGTTCGCCGCGTACCCGGGTGCTGTGGCGCGAGCCGCCGAGTTCGGCGCCGAGTTGGCCTTCGACCTGCAACTGGTCGCGCCGCAGCTGCCGGCGTACCCGGTGCCGCCGGGGCACACGGAGATGAGCTGGTTGCGGAAGCTGACCGCCGACGGGGCACGCGAGCGTTACGGCCCTCCGCAGGCGCACCCGACGGCGTACGCGCAACTCGACCACGAACTGAACATGATCGAGGAGCTGGGTTTCCCCGGCTACTTCCTGGTGGTCTACGACATCGTCACGTTCTGCCGCGAGCAGGACATCTACTGCCAGGGTCGGGGTTCGGCGGCCAACTCGGCGGTCTGCTACGCGTTGCGGATCACCAACGTGGACGCGGTCCGGCACCGGCTGCTCTTCGAGCGCTTCCTCGCCCCGGAACGGGACGGCCCACCCGACATCGACGTGGACATCGAGTCCGACCGTCGGGAGGAGGTGATCCAGCACGTCTACACCCGTTACGGCCGGGAGCACGCCGCCCAGGTCGCCAACGTCATCTCCTACCGGCCCCGGTCGGCGGTGCGGGACGTGGCCAAGGCGTTCGGGTACTCGCCGGGGCAGCAGGACGCCTGGAGCAAGCAGATCGACAGGTGGGGTTCGGTCGCCACTGTCGACGTCGAGAACATCCCCGAGCAGGTGGTGGAGTACGCCAACGAGTTGCAGACGTTCCCCCGGCACCTGGGCATCCACTCGGGCGGCATGGTGATCTGCGACCGTCCGGTGATCGAGGTGTGCCCGGTGGAGTGGGGGCGGATGCCCGGGCGCAGCGTGCTCCAGTGGGACAAGGACGACTGCGCGGCGGTCGGTCTGGTCAAGTTCGACCTGCTCGGCCTGGGCATGCTCTCCGCGCTGCACTACGGCTACGACATGATCGGGTCCCGGCTCGACCTCGGTGACATGACGCTGGACGACCCGGAGGTCTACGACATGCTCTGCCGGGCCGACTCGGTCGGGGTGTTCCAGGTGGAGAGCCGTGCCCAGATGGCCACCCTGCCCCGGCTCAAGCCCCGCGAGTTCTACGACCTGGTGGTCGAGGTGGCGCTGATCCGGCCCGGCCCGATCCAGGGCGGTTCGGTGCACCCGTTCATCCGGCGCAAGAACGGCCAGGAGGCGGTGACCTTCGCGCATCCGCTGATGCGTAACGCGCTGGAGAAGACCCTGGGTGTGCCGCTGTTCCAGGAGCAGTTGATGCAGCTCGCCATCGACCTGGCCGGCTTCGACGCGGCCGAGGCCGACCAGTTGCGCCGGGCGATGGGCGCCAAACGGTCGGTCGAGCGGATGAGCCGGATCGCCGACCGGCTCTACGCCGGGATGGCCGAGCGGGGCATCACCGGTGAGCTGGCCGACGACGTCTACCGCAAGCTCACCGCGTTCGCCAGCTACGGCTTCCCGGAGAGCCACGCGATGAGCTTCGCCTACCTGGTCTACGCCAGCTCCTGGCTCAAGCGTTACCACCCTGCGGCGTTCCTGGCGGCGCTGCTCAACGCCCAGCCGATGGGGTTCTACTCCCCGCAGACCCTGGCCGACGACGCCCGCCGGCACGGGGTGGAGGTCCGTCGTCCGGACATCAACGCCAGCGCGGCGTCGGCGGTGCTGGAGTCCACCCCGGACACCCGGTGGGGCAGCGGTCCGGGGGAGCCGCCACACGCCTGGGGGCTGGGCGGTCCCGCTGTCCGGCTCGGCCTGTCCAGCGTACGGACCCTCGGCGCCGACGTGGCCGAACGGATCGAGGTCGAACGGGTCACCGGTGGGCCGTACCGGGACATGCCTGATCTGGCCCGGCGGGTCGGTCTCACCGCCGCGCAGTTGGAGGCCCTGGCCACCGCGGACGCCTTCGCCTGTTTCGGGTTGACCCGGCGGGAGGCGTTGTGGGCCGCCGGGGCGGCGGCGCAGGACCGGCCGGGCCGGTTGCCCGGCACGGTGACCGGCGCGGCGGCGCCCACGCTGCCCGGGATGGAGGCGGTGGACCGGCTGGTCGCCGACGTGTGGGCCACCGGGCTGTCGCCGGAGAGCCACCCGGCCCGGTTCATCCGGGGTCAGCTCGACGTGCTCGGCGCGGTGCCGATCGCCCGGCTCGGTCGGGTGGAGCCGGGGCAGCGGATCCGGGTCGGTGGCATCGTCACCCACCGGCAACGTCCGGCGACCGCGGGTGGCGTCACCTTCCTCAACCTGGAGGACGAGACGGGGATGCTCAACGTCACCTGTTCGCCGGGGCTGTGGCAGCGCTACCGGCGGGTGGCCCGGACCAGCGCCGCGCTGGTGGTCAGGGGGCAGTTGCAGCGGCACGAGGGGGTGACCAACCTGGTGGCCGACCGGTTGGACGCCATCGAGCCACCGGTCAGTCCCGCATCCCGTGACTTCCGCTGATCTAGTGATCCACATTACGGTTTCCTGCGGCGGTGGGCGGGAGACTCGTCCCCGAGCGGGCAGAGTGGCCCGTGATCCGTGAGGGGGAATGACAGTGATGGGGAACCACGCGTACACCGGTGGAATCGCGAACGCCCGGCGGACCCGGCTGGGTGCGACCTGGGTGCCGTCGCACCTCGCCGACCCTCGCGAGTACGAGGTGACCAACGGGCCGGTGGCCAACGAACGCCGGTCCCGGGCGGAGGACGAGGTCGAGGGCACCGAGTCCTGACCGACCCGGCACCGCGGACCGGCCGGACGGGTGGCGGGTGCGCCCGCCACACGCCCGCACCGGGGATGGACCGGGTGACTAGGCTCGACCGGGTGGAGCAGACCCGAGGCCGGTTCGCCGGGCCGCCGCTGACCCCCCGTACCGCCGTGATCTGGTCGGTGCTCCGCGCCGAACTGGACCGGCGCGGCGACGCCGAGCTCACCGTGCTGGACGTGGGCGGCGGCACCGGCGGTTTCGCCGTACCCCTGGCCCGCGCCGGGCACCGGGTCACAGTGGTCGACGCCAGCCCCGACGCGCTCGCCGCGCTCACCCGCCGGGCCGCCGAGGCCGGCGTGGCCGACCGGATCGCCGCCGTGCAGGGCGACGGCGACGCCCTCGCCGGGCTGGTCGAGCCGGCCGGTGTCGACCTGGTGCTCTGCCACGCCGTGCTGGAGGTGGTCGACGACCCCGCGCCGGTGGTGGCGGCGCTGGCCACCGCGCTGCGTCC